>JBGSTR010000374.1:0-11838 GCA_041736365.1 Chromatiaceae bacterium
AGGTCCCCCTCGACGATCACGTCGATCCTCCCTGTCGGCGCGGTCGGGCCGCAGGCGACTGCGCGGATCCACGTCGGCGAGCAGCACACGGTCCACCGCCGCGACCGGGACCTTCGCGCCGATGAAAGACTCGATGTCCGGGAGACAGAAGGCGTAGGTCTCGCATACGAAGCTGATCGCGTCGCCGGCCGCCCCCGCCCAGGCGGTGCGGCCGATGCGGTGCACATAGTCCTCGGCATCGTCGGGCAGATCGTAATTGACCACGTGCGTCACATCCGGGATGTGCAAGCCGCGGGCCGCGACATCGGTCCCGACGAGCACCGGCAGATCACCCTCCGTGAAGTGCTTGAGCAGGCTCAGTCGCTTCTTCTGGGGCACGTCGCCGGAGAGCACCGCGGTGTTGATGCCATTGCCCTGGAGGTAGCCCCAGACGCGGTCCGCCTCGCGCTTGGTATTGACGAACACCATCACACGCGGGTCCTCCCAGCCACGGATCAGGCCGATCAGCAGCGGGATCTTTTCCTCGTTGGCGGTCATGTAGCAGACCTGGCGAACGCGCTCGGCGGTGATCCGGTCCGGCTCGATCTTGACCAGTTGAGGATGATTCATGTGCTCGTAGGCAAGCTCGGTCACCCGATAGGACAGGGTCGCCGAGAACAGCATCCCGAGGCGCTCCTCCGGAGGCGGCATCCGCCGCAGCAGGAAGCGGATGTCCTTGATGAAGCCGAGATCGAACATTCGATCCGCCTCGTCGAGCACCACGGCCTCGATGTGCTTCAGGGTGAAGACCCGTTGCTTGAGGTAGTCGATCAATCGCCCGGGGGTGCCGATCAGGATATCGATGCCTGCGGCTACATCGTCGCGCTGCTGCTGGTAGCCGGTGCCGCCGAACACCAGGCCGACGCGAAAGCCGGTGTGTTGCGTGAGCGAAAGAGTATCCTTATGGATCTGCACCGCCAGCTCGCGGGTCGGTGCGACGATCAGGGCACGAGGTTGCGAGGTGCCGGAGGACGGCGGCGCGGGCGCATTCAGCAGGCGCTGCAATAGCACGACCAGAAAGGCGGCAGTCTTGCCCGTGCCGGTCTGGGCCTGACCCGCGACGTCCCGGCCCGCCAGCGCGATCGGCAGCGTCTCCGCCTGAATCGGGGTACAGAACGTGAAGCCCGCGTCGGCGAGGCCGGCGAGGATCCGCTGGTCCAGCGCGAAGCTGTCGAAGCGGGTCTCGGTAAGGTGTGTCTCTGACATTAGATTTTGTGTTCTCTGGGGTGCGTACCTCGTGCGCGGGCAAGGCTTGCAAATTCTCTGCGCATTGGATCAAATAGCATCTTACCCAAGGGCATATACCAACGCCAATTTGCCCGCCCGCTCCTCGCAGCTCCGCGCGATGCCTCGACGGCAGACCCTCACGCCGCAAAACCGACGACCCAACGGGAGACAAACTCAGTGAGCGACAGTATCGTCCATGTGACGGATGACTCTTTTGAAGAAGAAGTCTTGAGAGCCGCAGACCCCGTCCTAGTGGACTACTGGGCGGACTGGTGCGGGCCCTGCAAGATGATCGCCCCGGTGCTTGACGAAATCGCCAACGAATATGCGGGCAAGGTCAAGATCGCGAAGTTGAACATTGACGAAAACCCGAACACGCCCCCACGTTATGGGATTCGGGGCATCCCGACACTGATGCTCTTCCGCGGTGGCGAGGTGGAGGCGACCAAGGTTGGCGCGGTCTCCAAGTCGCAGTTGACGGCCTTTATCGACAGCAACCTCTAGCGGATCGATTAGATCGCCGCGCCGACGCGAGCGCGAGAACGACGCGTCAAACCCAACGTCAACACGGTTTCCGGGGCACCACGACGGTGCCCCCTCTCCGGTATGCCACCTCCCAAGCCGCCCCTTCGCGACGCCGATCCCTCGCCGGGCACTGCGTACTACCCCTAGCCTCTGCCTCAGTACACCCTAATGAATTTAACTGAATTGAAGAAGACGCCGGTTCCCGAGTTGGTGGAGCTGGCACAGACCATGGAGATCGAAGGCGTAGGACGCTCGCGCAAGCAAGACCTAATCTTCGCCATCCTTAAGGCGCAGGCGAAGCGCGGCGAGGACATCCACGGTGACGGGGTATTGGAAATCCTGCAGGACGGCTTCGGCTTCCTGCGATCCGCAGACGCTTCCTACCTGGCCGGGCCGGACGATATCTATGTCTCGCCGAGCCAGATTCGGCGCTTCGCGCTACGCACGGGCGATACCATCTCGGGAAAGATCAGACCACCGAAGGACGGCGAGCGCTATTTTGCGCTGCTTAAGGTCAACGACATCAACTTCGACCGGCCCGAGAATGCCAAGTCGAAGATCCTGTTCGAGAACTTCACGCCCCTGTTCGCGCAGAAGCGGCTCACGCTGGAGATCGGCAACGGCAGCACCGAGGACATCACGGCCCGCACCATCGACTTGGTGGCGCCCATCGGCAAGGGCCAGCGCGGGCTGATCGTCTCCCCGCCGAAGGCCGGCAAGACGATGATGCTGCAAAACATCGCGCAGTCCATCGGACACAATCACCCCGACTGCTACCTGATCGTGCTGTTGATCGACGAGCGTCCGGAAGAGGTCACGGAAATGGCCAGGTCCGTCCGCGGCGAGGTCATCTCCTCGACCTTCGACGAGCCCGCTACCCGGCACGTGCAGGTCGCCGAAATGGTCATCGAGAAGGCGAAACGACTGGTTGAGCACAAGCGTGACGTGGTGATTCTGCTCGACTCCATTACCCGTCTCGCGCGCGCCTACAACACCGTTGTCCCGTCTTCGGGCAAGGTGCTGACCGGTGGCGTGGACGCCAATGCGCTGCAACGCCCGAAGCGTTTCTTCGGCGCCGCGCGCAATGTGGAGGAAGGCGGTAGCCTGACCATTCTGGCCACGGCGCTGGTGGACACCGGCTCGCGCATGGACGACGTGATCTACGAGGAGTTCAAGGGCACCGGCAATATGGAGATCCACATGGATCGCCGCATCGCCGAGAAGCGCATCTTCCCCTCGATCAACATCAACCGTTCCGGCACCCGGCGCGAAGAGCTGCTGATGCCCGCCGCGGAATTGCAGAAGATGTGGATTCTGCGCAAGATCCTGCATCCGATGGACGAGCTTGCCGCCATGGAGTTCCTGCACGACAAGCTCAAGGCAACCAAGACCAACGGCGAATTCTTCGATTCCATGCGAGGTTAAACGGGCCTCGGCCACTCCGGCGAGAGACCGCTCACAGGACCCACCGCAAGGAAGTAGTACGTTGGAACGTCGGCAATGGTCCTCAAAGCCCCCGACTTCGGTTTCGGAACGTCCGGCCGGCAAGGCTCGACGATCGTCGGCCGCCGCCGTCAACGCGGCTCGCGTCCCGGGCGGGGCGACGTTCGATCTTGCGTGGTCCGTGCTGCAGTGCCCGGCGACAAGCCGACGAACCGTTTTCCCTCTCACTAGGCTAGCCGCATGTCTTGGTTCAGAGCCTTTTCGCTTCTAAATCAACAGCAAAAGAACCGCCTGTACAAGTGGTTGGTCATTGCATCGATCAACAGCGTGTTTTCCGCCGCCGGCATTATTTCGGTGATGCCGTTCGTTGCGCTCCTGTCCTCCCCGACGCTGATCGAAACGAACCGCATCATCCATACCATCTATACCTACCTGAACGTAGACTCCTACAACTCGTTCATCGCACTGTTCGGCGTTTTCACCATCGTCGTCTTTTTGATTTCGAACGTATTCGCCATCTACCAGACCTACACCTCGTTCTCCTTCTCGAACGACCTTGAATACGAGTTTTCGCGCGAGCTCTTTGCGCGATACGTGCATCAGGATTACGAGTTCTTTCTGCGTCGCAAGCGCTCGGACCTTACGCGGCGGCTCACCCAGGAGGTCGGGCGCGGGATCGTCGGTATCGTTTCGACCGGGGTGACCATCTACTCCAGCTTTCTGCTGGTCGGGATCATCATCGTCCTGCTCATGCTCATCGACCCTGCGGTCACCATCACCACCGCCGTCGTGCTGCTGACCGCCTATATGCTGATCGACCGACTGGTGCGCCGACGGGTCAAGCAATTGGGCCGCGAATTTGTCTCGATCAGCGATCGACTCTTCTCCACCACACTGGAAATGTTGTCCGGAATCAAAGAGGTGAAGATCTATGGCGCGGAAGACCGCTTCGTCGACGAGTTCGCTCACTTCTCTCGGCTACTCACCCAGCGCTCTACCCACTACAACACGCTGAATCTGATTCCGAGACAAACACTGGAGATCGTGGCATACGGCGGCATCATCCTGCTCGCCATCTTCGTCGTGACCTTCCACAGCAATCCGGAGCACGTGTTTCCGCTTATCGCGATGTACGGCCTCTCCGCTTATCGGCTCATCCCGGCGCTGCGTGCCGGATTCTCCGGGTTGGAAAACGTCAAGTACAACGAGCCCGCGCTCGATGCGGTCAGCGCGGACTTGAAGATGCGCCTCTTGCCGTCCGAGAAGACGCCTCATCCAGGGGATGCGGTTAAGCTCGAGCGGGAGATTCGTGCTCGATCTCTGTCCTTCAGCTACGCGGAAAACGCCGCGCCGATCATCAAACAGGCAAGCTTCTCCATACCGGCCGGCAAGAGCACGGTGCTCATGGGCGCGTCGGGAGTCGGAAAGTCCACCTTGATCGACATCCTCGCTGGGCTACTGGTACCGCAGTCGGGCACGCTGGAAGTCGATGGCCGGCCCTTATCCGCGGCGAACATGGGAACCTGGCAGGAATCGATCGGCTATGTCCCGCAGAAGGTTTATCTATTCGAGGACAGCATCGCTCGCAACGTAGCGGTCAGCGAGACATCGCACGGCCTCGATCTGGAAAGAGTGAAGCAGGCATGCCGAATCTCGCGAGCCCATGACTTCATCGCCAACGAGATGGAGGATGGATACGACACGCTGGTCGGACAGGGACGCAAGGAGCTTAGCGGCGGACAGCTCAAACGACTCGGCATCGCGCGGGCCTTGTATCGGGATCCGAAGGTCATCGTGATGGACGAGGCAACCACCGAGCTGGACGCCACGACCGAGGCGCAAATCCTTGCCGATATCATGACCATGCCAGGGCTTACGAAAATATTCATCAGCCACGACATGGCCCTCGCACGACGCTGCGACCATCTGATCTATTTCGATCGCGACGGCAACATCACCGAGGGCGAGCCCAGCGTGCTCGACGATCTCGGCCTGGCGCGACTGGGCGCGACCGCCTAGGTAAACGCCGATCAAATGCCGTCCTGGCATTTAATCAGCTCGCGGTCCGAGAGGCGCGACTCCCGGACCGCTCCTTTTTCGAGCACTTAAGGTGCTTGAAAATGCCGGGCCATCCCTGGCTCGGACGGGAAACGCCTTAAATCAGCGTTTCCTTGGGGAGACGCCGATCAAATGCCGTCCTGGCATTTAATCAGCTCGCGGTCCGAGAGGCGCGACTCTCAGATCGCTACTTTTTCAAGCACTTAAGGTGCTTGAAAATGCCGGGCCATCCCTGGCCCGGACGGGAAACGCCTTAAATCAGCGTTTCCCTAGAGTCCGAGCTCCTTCCAGCGGGCCTCCGCACGCTTGACCGAGACCGGATACGCGGTTCCGAGCTGCTGGGCGAATAGCGAGACCCGGAGCTCCTCCAACATCCAGCGAATCTCCTCCAGGCGCGGGTCGTTTCTGTCCGCGACGCGGGCCGCCGCCAACCGCTCCTTCCAGCGGATCTGTAGCGCACTCATCTCATCCATGCGTTGTCGGTCCCGGTCCGCCGCGTGGAACAGCTTTTCCACCCGTTGTGCGGCGGCCGCGAGATAGCGCGGATAGTCCTTGAGGTGAGCGAATGATTCCTGCTCCAGAAACCCGCGGTAGACCAGCGCATCGATTTGGTTACGCAGATCGGCTACCGCGGGGATCCAGTTTGCTTGGGTAATGTTGGAGAGCTTGCCGCGCAGTGCTTGGTAGGCGTCGAGGATGCCGGCGGTGAGCTCGCACGCGGCCTCGGCCACGGTCATTAGCTCGCCCTTGCGCGCGGACAGCCGCTGCTCAAAGGCCTGCTGCGTGCGGATCGCCGGCAGGTCCTCGGTGAAGGTCAGATCGATAATCAGAGCCACCAGCTCGTCGCTAAGGTCGAGGTCAGTGTGCGCCGCGGGGCCGGCCGGCATGGGCGCCTTGGCATACTGGAGTCGCATGCGGCCTAGCCCAGGCAGATTCTTGCGCAGATAGCGCAGATCGACGCCCGGCGCGGAGATGAACAGCCGGCGCAGCCCGGAGCGTGTTTCCCGAATCGCCCGTTCCCTCGAATCCAGCACCCGAATTGCGGCGCATCGACCCTGATCAATCAGCGCCGGGAAGCCAACCAGCCGAACGCCCCCGCGCTCCAGCTCCACCTGCTCGGGTAGATCGCCGAAGTCCCAGCGCGTCACATCGTCGCGTTCGAGCGCTGCGACCGAGATCCGCCCGAATTCCTCCCGTCCGTCGCGCCCGTGCTCGCGTCGCAGCGCGACCGGATCGTCGCCGATGGCAACCTGCGCGCCTCCGTCGTCGACCAGCCGGACTTTCATGCGCAGATGTGGCGGGATCGCGGCGACGTCCCAGGCGTCCTCGGGGACCTGCACTCCGGTCAGCTCCTTGAGCGCTTCCCCGAGTGCCTGGACCAGCGGGCGCTCGGACGGCTGCAGACGGCCGACGAGTCGTCCGGCGGTCTCCGGAACGGGGACGAGCGACTTGCGCAACGACTTCGGCAGTCCGCGCAGCAATGCGGTAACGCGCTCCTCCAGCAGGCCGGGCACCAGCCATTCCAGCCGCTCCGGCGAGACCTGATTGATCAGCGGCAGGGGCACGACCAGCGTGACGCCGTCCGCCGCGTCACCGGGATCGAAGTGGTATTCCAGCGGCAGAGGCGTTGCGCCGATGCGCAGCGTGTCGGGAAAGGACTCGGCGGTCACCGCGGCGCCGGCGTGGCGCATCAGATCCTCGATCCGCATGTGCAAGATCTTCGGCTCCTTGCCGCTCGCGCGTCGCAGCCAGCGCTCGAACAGGGGTGTCGAGTAGATCCCGCTGGGCACGCGCTCGGCGTAGAAGGCGTAGATGGCCTCCTCGTCCACAAGGATGTCGCGGCGGCGCGATTTCGCCTCCAGGTGCCTTACGTAGTCGATCAACTCCTGGTTGTGTCGCCAAAAAGGTGCGCGGGTATGGAAGTCGCCCTCGGCCAGCGCATGGCGCAGAAAGATCTCGCGCGACTCCGCCGGGTTGATCGGCCCGTAGTTGACCCGCCGTTTGGCGACGAGTGCGACGCCGAACAGGGTCACCCGCTCGTAGGCGGCCACCTGCCCCGCGTTTGCCTGCCAATGCGCCTCCGCATAGCTGCGGCTCACCAAGTGCCGCGCGGCATCCTCGATCCATCCCGGCTGGACGCGCGCCACCATGCGCGCGTAGTTGCGGCTGGTCTGGATGCGCTCGCCGGCCACCAGCCACTTTGGCGTCGCCTTATACAGCCCGGACCCCGGATGGATCAGGAAGCGACTGTTGCGGGCACCGAGATACTCGCGATTCTCGTCGCGGAATCCGATATTGCTCAGGAAACCGCTCAGCACAGCGCGGTGAATCTCCTCGTAGCTGCCCTCGGCCTCGCCCGGCTTGAGTCCCATTTCCGCAAGCTGCTCGCGGAGCTGACCCTGCACGTCGTGCCATTCCTGAACCCGGTTCCAGGACAAGAAGTGCTGCTGGCAGAGCTTCCTGTACTTATTTTTGGTCAGGTGCTTACGTTCTTTTTCCAGAAATCGCCAGAGGTTGATCAGGGTAAGAAAGTCGGATTCGGGGTGATTGAAGGTAGCGTGGATCTCATCCGCCGATTGCCGTTTGTCCAGCGGACGCTCCCTGGGGTCTTGGACACTCAACGCCGCGGCGATGATCAAGACCTCGGCCAGGCATTGGTGATCCGCGGCCGCCAAGAGCACGCGACCAACCCTTGGATCCACGGGCAGGCGCGCAAGCTGGCGGCCGAGCGCCGTCAGCTCGCCGTCCTGGTCGACCGCCGCCAGCTCCTCCAGCGTGCGATAGCCGTCTGCGACCAGCCTGGCATCCGGAGGATCGAGGAACGGAAAGGATTCGATCGCACCGAAGCCCAGGAGCTTCATCTGCAGGATCACCGACGCCAGATTGGTACGCTGAATCTCCGGCTCGGTGTATTCGGCGCGGACCGCAAAGCTCTCTTCCGAGTAGAGCCGAATGCAGATGCCGGAGGCGACGCGCCCGCAACGTCCTTTACGCTGATTCGCCGAGGCTTGCGCGATCCGCTCGACCGGCAGACGTTGCAGCTTGCTGCGGTGGCTGTAGCGACTGATGCGGGCGAATCCGGGATCGACCACATAGTGGATTCCCGGAACGGTGAGCGCGGTCTCGGCCACGTTCGTCGCCAGCACCACGCGCCGGGTGCCGTGAGGCATGAAGATCCGTGCCTGCTCCGCGGGACCCTGGCGCGCGAACAGCGACAAGACCTCCGTCGACGGCGGATGGTGTTTGCGCAGCGTCTCCGCGGTCTCGCGAATTTCCCGCTCGCCGGAGAGAAAGACCAGGACATCGCCTCGGCCCTCTCGAGCCAGATCCGACACGGCGTCCGAGATTGCCCGCTGCACGCTGTCGTCGCGCTCGCCGGCGTTTTCTTCATCGGGGGGTCGGTAACGCACCTCCACCGGATAGGTTCGCCCGGAGACCTCGATGATCGGGGCGGGCCGCCCGCCGGCGACCGCGAAATGCGCCGCGAACCGCTGCGGATCGATGGTCGCCGAGGTGATGATCAGCTTCATGTCGGGGCGGCGGGGAAGCAGGCCCTTGAGGTACCCGAGCAGGAAATCGATGTTGAGGCTGCGCTCGTGCGCCTCGTCGATGATGACGGTGTCGTACTCGTTGAGATACCGGTCGCGCTGGATCTCGGCGAGCAGAATGCCGTCGGTCATCAGCTTGATGCAGGTCTCGGGCCGCACCCGGTCCTGGAAGCGGACCTTGTAGCCGACCAACTCCCCAAGATCGCTCGACAGCTCCCGGGCAACCCGGCTCGCGAGGCTACGCGCCGCAATGCGCCGGGGCTGGGTGTGACCAATGCGCCCGCGCACCCCGCGTCCGAGGCCGAGGCAGATCTTCGGAAGCTGGGTGGATTTTCCCGAGCCGGTTTCGCCGCACAGAACCACGACCTGGTGACGCGCAATCGCCTCGGCGATTTCATCCCGCCGCTCGCTGACCGGCAGCTCGGGCGGGAATTCGATGACCAGCGGAAGCGCCGCCGCACGCCGTTCCAGAATCTCCCGCGAGCGGCGCAGGTCCTGCCACAGACCCGGCAGTCCCTGCTCGAAGGGCTCACCGGATTGGGCGCGCCGCCGGAGATTCTTCAGGCGGCGCCGAAGCGCGGGTAGGTCCTGGAGGAGACAGGATTCGAGCTCGACCTGAGATGGGAATTGGGAATTCACGTTTTCCCTATATTTACTGCAAACCTCTGCTACTGTCGCGGTTGACGGCGATCCGAAGATACCCGAGACATCCGGGCGCGCAACGTCCTGCTCTCCACTCGGGCGGGACCGACGAACCGGCGGTCAGGATACCAGGGTCGACGATCGAATCGACGACCGCAGCGTGGTCGAATCGAATTCGGCGACGTGGCTCGACACGGAAAGTAAATTTGGGGGCGGACGGCCCTGAGCGTGATGTACAAAGAGTTTTATTGTCTAAACGAATCCCCCTTCCGACTTAGCCCGGACGCGCGATTCTGCTTTACGCATCCCAGCTTCGCGCGCGCGCAGACCTGTGTTGAGCGCGCCTTGCGAAACGGCGAACGACTCGTCCTGGTCACGGGACAACCCGGAACCGGCAAGACCACGTTCATCGACTATCTGCTCGCGCACCCGGGGCCGAAACCGAGTCACATCGTACGCTTGGAAAGTACGCAGGCGGTAGCGGACGACCTAAGTCGATGCATCGCATTGGCGCTCGGACTCGACGCCGAGTCGCTCGACCCGGAGAGCCTGCGTCAACGCCTGGACTTCCGCACCGAAGACGGGAGCCAAACCCCCGAGCCGCCGCTGCTCGTCATCGATGAGGCACAGAACCTATCGATGAACGCGCTCGCGGAGCTGCGGCTGCTCATCGAGCCGCGCCGGGGGCAACGTACGGCGGCGCAGGTCTTCCTGGTCGGCCAGGAATCCCTGCGCGCGAAAATCGACTCTTCGGATCTGGAGCAGCTCAAACAGCGTGGCGACTGTGTCTGTCGCCTGGAGCCTCTGCGCCTCGCCGAGACGCGGGACTATTTGGCGCACCGTCTGCGATACGCCGGATGGTTGGGCGATCCTGCGATTACGGCGGGCGCGATCGAGGCGCTGCAAGGCGCAACGGGCGGCATTCCCCGTCTAATCAACAAATTCGCCGACCGGCTGTTGCTACTGGGATCCGACGACGAATCGCATCGAATCGAAGCGCGGCACGCGCGCCGTGTCGTGGCGGAGCTGAGCCGGGAGCTGCTGTTGGCGCCCGCGTTTGGCAACCCTCTCGCCAATCGCGCGCCGAAGGATTCAGATTCGGAGCGGATCAAGGACATCGCGATGGACCCCGATATCCGGGCGCTCGCACCTTTCGCAGCGTCCAGGACCGTCCCTGGCGGGGGCACCCGCGGTGGCTCCAGGTTCCCATAGCGGGTGCACAACCGCTACGGCTGCGCCAGGCGTGCGTGCACCGCGCCCAATCGGGATCCTTCATCGCGTAACCCATTGAGCAGAGTGTCGGACACCAGTCCGCCAATGCTGGATAGGTCGGCGGACATGGTTCCAAGGGGGCTCCTGCATCATTGGCTCATCCGACGGGCGGTCCGTGGTCGGACGACTCGGTGCCCGCAAAATCGAACTCCATTTCCTCCCTCGGCGGCTGCACATACGGGCCCTGAAGCAGATCGACCCCCGCAAGGTGCAGCCTTGCTATCGCATCCGGACCCTCCACTCCGGTGGCGATCACCAGTTGGTCGAGCTCGTGCGCCTCTTCGACCAGCGCCTTGATTTCGCCCTGGTCGAGGCCCTGCGTCGCCAAACGGGATAAGCGAACGAAGGCCGCCGGAACCCTCACCATAACGCTCGTACTTTGCTCCTCCCCATCGAGGCCGTTGAGGCAAACGGGGATTCCCAGCCGCTCCAGGTCCCGCGCTCGGCGTGTAGCCAAGTCGAGGTTTAGCGCGCAGTCGGCAACCTCAAACTGAATAACCGGACTCAGGCCGATCAAGTCGCGGGCAACCAGCTGTTCGTGAATCCAGTCGAGCCATCCGTCTTTCGCCGCACTATCGCAGGTTTGGTGCAGGTGCAACTGAACCGGCCTGCCGGCGTCGAGGCGCTGCCGCAGCGCATCCAGCCCGGCGCCAAGCACCCATTCATCGATCCGCGACGCCTGACCTGCCTCCAGAACGATCGCCGCGAAGGCGCGCGGGCCGAGCAGCTCGCCATCCAGCGTGCACAGTCGCGGTGTGGCCTCATAGCGGTCGTCCGGGGCATACCGCAAGGCAACCATCGGTTGGAACAGTAGCTTGAAGCGTGCCCCGGCGGCTGCCTCCAGCACCCGCGTTCTGTCGTCCGTCCGCACTCGGCCCGGCGAGGTTTGGACATAAGACTCCGCCGAGCCGCCGCCATGGCGCAGCGCGGTATGCGCGGCGGTACGAGCACGAGAAACGAGCGTGAGCGCATCGCCGCCGCTCGCGCAGAGCGGACACCACCCGACGCCGACCGGAGTCGCATCACCCGTTTGGGCAGACGGAACCGAGCAAATCTGCCGTCCGAGGGCCTCGGCCAGCTCCAC
>JBGSTR010000390.1:0-1900 GCA_041736365.1 Chromatiaceae bacterium
CGACGGCCGCGGGATGAATCTGGCGGCGATCCGCGAGCAGGCTGTTGCCCGCGGTCTGCTTGCCGCGGAGGCCGTGATCGCCGACGAGGCGCTGATGCAGTTTGTCCTCGAGCCCGGATTCACGACCGCGGGGTGTATCACCCAGATCTCCGGACGCGGGGTCGGACTCGATGTCGTCGCCTCCGAGATTAAGGCGGCGAACGGCGCAATCGGCTTGGAGTCAGCTCAGGGGCGAGGTTCGCGTTTCACCATTCGTCTGCCGCTTACGCTCGCGATCATCGAGGCCTTCCTGGTGAGCGCGGGCGAGCGTATCTACGCCGTGCCGCACGCGACCATCGAGGGCGCTGCGCGAATCGGACGCGAAGAGCTCGCGGCGATCTATCGTCGCAAGGGGCGCGACTTCGAGTATCGCGGGCAGCCCTGCCGGGTCGCCTACCTCGGCGGCGTGCTGGACCCGCGCGAGGAGCCCGACCTCGGCGAGAAACGCTGGGTGCCGTTGTTGGTGGCGCGTCTGGGCGAGGAGCGCGTCGCGCTCCAGGTCGACACCCTAATCGGAAGCGAGCGCATCGTAGTCAAACCGCTCGGCCGCCAGCTCGCCGGCGTGCGCTGGCTGAGCGGTGGCACCATCCTCCCGGACGGCCGGATCGCCCTGATTGTCGACGCGCTTGCGTTGCTGCGCTCCGGGGTCGTCCAGGGCTATCTGCCGGCGTTGGGTTCGGGCGCCGGAAAAGTGGCGCCGACCTGCGTGCTGGTGGTCGACGATTCGCTCACGGTGCGCAAGGTGACCGGGCGTTTGCTGCGCCGCCAGCACTTCGAGGTGATCACCGCCAAGGACGGGGTGGAGGCACTGACCGTGCTCGACGAGCGGCTGCCCGACGTGATCCTGCTCGATATCGAGATGCCGCGGATGGACGGCTACGAGCTGACCCGGCACATCCGGCGTTCCGAGCGGATGCGGGATCTTCCGATCATCATGATCACCTCGCGCGCGGGGCGGAAGCACCGGGATCACGCCATGGGACTGGGCGTGAATCGTTATCTGAGCAAGCCGTTCCAGGAATCCGAGCTGCTCCACGAGATCGGCGCCGTACTGGCGGAGCGTTCCACATGACCGGGCGACCCACTGAGATCGGGGTATTGTTGGCCCCCGCCGGAGACTCCCACCTGATGCTGCCCGCCGGCATGGTTGCCGAGATCGTTGCCCTCCAGCGGCTCGAGGCGGCGCCCGACGGCGCCCCCGATTGGCTCCTGGGGCATATCCAGTGGCGCGGCCGCTCGGTGCCGGTGGTACGCCTGGCAACCGCACGGGACCCCGAGTCCGGCCGACCGCCGCGGGCCCATCTAGTAGTTTGTTTTACGCCCAACGGCAACGCCTCAATCCCCTATCTGGCCATCGAGACCCGGGGATTGCCGCGTCTGGAGCGGGTCACCGCCACGGCGTTGACCCCTGATGAGAATCCGCACGCATTCGCGCTCGCTGCGTTGCAGCTCAACGGGAAGGCCGCTTGGCTGCCCGATCTGGATGCGGTGGAGGCCGCGTTGTCGCAAGCCGGGCTGGTCTAGGCGGCCTCTCGGGAAACGCCGATTAAATGCCGTCCCGGCATTTAATCGGCTCGCGGTCCGAGAGGCGCGACTCTCAGATCGCTCCGTTTTCAAGCTCTTAAGGTGCTTGAAAATGCCGAGCCATCCCTGGCCCGGACGGGAAACGCATTAAATCAGCGTTACCCTAGCTGCCTAGATCGCCCCACAGTGCCTGGATAATCGCGATAGCCGCGAGCGGCGCCGTCTCCGTGCGCAGAATGCGGGGTCCGAGCCGCACGGAGCGAAAGCCGTGACGCTCCGCGAGCGCGCACTCCCCGGCGTCCAACCCCCCTTCCGGACCCACCAGCAGGGTCACGCC
>JBGSTR010000397.1:0-2373 GCA_041736365.1 Chromatiaceae bacterium
AAACGCCGGCGACACGTGTCGCAGCACCCGCGCCTCCAGGTCGGCGAGGCCGCCATAGGGGTCGATCAGGCAGCCGGAGGGTGTCTCTGCCAGGGCGTTGACGGTGAGATCCCGGCGCAGCAAGTCCTGCTCCAGGGTGACGCCCGGGTCCGCGTGCATCGCGAACCCGTGGTAGCCGGGCGCGGTCTTGCGCTCGGTGCGCGCCAGCGCGTACTCCTCCTTGGTCTGCGGATGCAGGAAGACCGGAAAGTCCTTGCCCACCGGCTGAAACCCGCGCCGCAGGAGCTCGTCCGCGGTGGTACCGACGACCACGAAGTCGCGCTCGGTCGCCGCGCGCCCGAGCAGCCGGTCGCGCACGGCACCGCCGACCAGATAGGTCTCGAGTCCGTCGGTCGGATTCACGGCCGGCACCGGGTTCGCCCGCCGGCGAGAAGGCCTCGGATACCGGGATAAACGCGAGGCATCGCGCCACTGGAATCCCCGTCGACCACCCGGCGCGCGCCGAGGCGAAACGCGAGCACCTGAGTCGAATCGTTGACGGGACACCTCACAAAGGCTAACGGAGCGCCTGGCGACATGCCCATGCGCGTCGGCCGATTATAGCCGCCCAAGGCCTTCGGGTTAGAATGTGCGATCAGGCTGCACCTCTGGGAAGTAAACACATGCGGTATCTCGGCTACTTGCTCCTGCTCGCGCTGATCGCCTTCGGCATCTGGCCCTATTACACCGTCTTCCGTCTCGATGGCGCCCTGAACCAGGAAGACACCACCGAGCTCGCCCAGCTTGTGGACCTGCCGGCGGTGCGTGCCAATTACAAAGAACGGGTCACCAGCGGGGTCGACCAGCTACTCCCCTCGAACGACCCGAACGACGCCATGGCGTGGATTCGCGACAACCTGCAGCGTCTGGGCGATTCGGCCCTGGAGCAGGCGGTAACCCTGCCTTGGGTCCGGGACACGTTGCGCGCGGCGGTCACCGCGGCCACCAATCAGAGCCCGCCCTATCTGCTTGCCGGTATCGACTTCGCCTTCTTCGAGTCCTACGACCGCTTCCTGATCCGCATCGGCGAGCTCGGCCGCGGGGCGACCCACGTGCGGCTCTCACTCGAAGGCACGCAGTGGCGGATCACCGACATCATTCGCTGACCGGCCCGGGAGACGTAGATGAGCCTGCTCAAGGCTTGCGCCACAGGGCCTGCCACCCGCGATGACCGAGCGCCGTCAGCGTCGCGATATTTCGCTCATAAATCGTCTCGGCTTCGGGAAACGCGGCAGTCGCCTCTTCGATGCTCGCCTCGCGCAGCAGGTGCAGGATCGGGAACGGCGCCCGATTGGTGAAGTTGCCGATGTCGTCGGGCTCGGTCCCCGCGAACTGGAACTCCGGATGAAAGCTGGCGATCTGGATCACGCCCTTTAGATCGTGCGCGTCGACGGCCGCCTCGGCCCGATACAAGAAATCATTGAAATCGAGGAAGTGGGGCGGCAGCGAGGGGTGGATCAGCAGGGTCGTTTCGACGGCCGCGGGGTCGGCGGCGGACAGAAACTCCAGCTCGCGGTCGAGATCTTCCAGCAGGCCGTCCAGATCCCGCGCCCGGCTCACCACGAGCCGCACCCGGCTTTTCACGTAGACCGCCTTGGCGAACGGGCACAGATTCAACCCGATCACCGCCTTTTCGATCCATTGCCGCGTCGCCGCGATGACCGCCTCGTCGTCCATTGTCCCCGCTCCCGTGCCTGCCGCCGTATAGATGAGCGCTGCCTTAAATCTCTCGCACTCCGGGGAGCAGTATACGCAGCCGGCTCAGGGCCGGGCTCGACGGGCGGCTTGAGCCCAAGATTGCGAACAGGGACCGCTTGTGGCAGATAATCGTCCGTAACTACCCGCTTGGAGGATTTCCCCGTGACCACGAACGACGGCCCCCGCCACGGCAAGACCGGCAAGCCCATCGACACCGCCAAGCTCGATCGAGTCGTCGCCGACGCCCGCAAGGCGCGGGAAGATCGCGACGCCGGCTACCGCGAGCAGGCGCTGAAACTCTACCCTTGGGTATGCGGGCGCTGCGGGCGCAACTTCACGCGGGATAACCTGCGCGAGCTGACCGTTCACCACAAGGACATGAATCACGACAGCAACCCCCCCGACGGCAGCAACTGGGAGCTGCTGTGTCTTTACTGTCACGACAACGAGCATCAGAAGTACGAGGAGCACATCGCCGCCGTCGCAGCCGGACGCGGCGGATCCGGCGGCGGGGTCACCGGCAGCCAGACCACCCACAAGGCCTTCGAGGGGCTCGCGGACCTGCTCAAGAAGACCTGATCGCCGCCGGGGGCGCGCAAACACTCCCGCGCCACCTCGATCTCGATAGTCGCCTAG
>JBGSTR010000403.1:0-1872 GCA_041736365.1 Chromatiaceae bacterium
CTTTGTCGGCGACATCCCGCGCGCCCTGGGGTTGCCGGTGCTGCTGGTCGTGGGCCTGCGACTGGGCTGCATCAACCACACGCTGCTGTCGGTCGAAACCATCCGCGCCGACGGTCACCGTCTGGCGGGCTGGGCGGCCAATCAAATCGAGCCGGAGATGCTGGCGCGCGACGAGAACCTGGCGACACTCGCCGCCCTGATCGGTGCCCCGTGCATCGGCGTCATCCCCTGGCTCGACCAACCGGGACCGGATGAGCTGGCGGGCTTTCTGACCCCGGAGCTGCTCGACCTCGACAGCCGTCGGCGACCGGGCACCTAGGACGCCGCCGCGCCGGTGGGCTGACCCACGGCCGTGTGCTACTGCCCAGACGCTGTCGGAGCGGGCGTCGTACCCGGGCAAGGGAACGCAACCCCCAGTGCCTCCAGCACAACCAGCGCCGCGGGTCTCCCGAGGTCCACGCCTTTGCGCCCCGCGTAGCTCGTATAGGCATCCCGAAATGCGCGCGAGCTGGTTTGCGGCGGAACGCACAACCCGGGGAGACCCGCGACACCGACCTGCTGTTGCAGCACGCGCAGTCCCTCCTCGACCCCGCTTACGAAACCCGAGCAGTAGCGACGCCGCTCGCGACCGGTGCTGGTCAAGGCGCTTGCGGCGCAGGCGAGCTTCAGCTCTTTGGCGGTGATCTGCTGCGGGAAGTAGGCGTCGAGATCCGCGCCTGGCTCGTCTTGCGCGGACAACTGGAACGAGCATGCCAATGCGGCGGCGATGAAGAGTTGCCTCATGGTTTGCTCCGGGGTCCTGTTGTGGAATCGAACCCCATTCTACGACCGCCAATCCCTGCGGTGCAGCCCAGTGCGCGGTTTCGGTTGCTACGCCGGCTCGCGGAGCGGGGTGGCACCAAGGTCGCGGCGAAGCACCGACCAGATTGCGACATCCTCGAACCGGTCCCATTTGCGCACCCGTTCGCGCAGCAGACCCTCCTGGCGCATTCCCAGTCGCGCAAGGACGCGTCCCGAGGCGGGGTTGCGGAGCATGTGGAAGGCATAGACGCGGTTTAGCCCCAGCGCACCGAACGCGTGCCGGACCAGCGCCGCGCCCGCCTCGGTGGCGTAGCCGCGACCCCAGTAGGTCAGGCCGATCCAGAAGCTCAGCTCCGCCTGTGCATGCTCGGCGTCGATGGCCCGCAGCTCCAGTGACCCGGCCAGTGCACCCGACTCCGCCTCGCACAGCGCGAAACGGGAATACGGGCCCGGCTCGATCCAGATCCGGGCGAACCCCGGGGGCAGGGGATGGGGAATCGAAATCATGGTGTCGGCGATCTCGAAGGCATCGGCCAGCGCGTTCAACGACTCGGCGTCGCTCGCCTGAAAGCGGCGCAGCAAAAGCCGCTCGGTTCGGATCTCGCTGGAGCGGGACATCGGCCCCTCGAAACAAACCCAATGGCGTCGTGGCGTTCACGCGGACGTTAAGCGCAGCCCGACAGCCGCGTCAAGGCCCCGGCCTGGCATCCTCGAGCGCCTTGCCACTTGAAAAAGGAGCCGATTCGGGAACCGCGCCTCTCGGTCCGCTTCTCCCAAGGTGAGGTCCGTCAAGGTTTGCCCGCGCGTCCTCGCGCAAGCTGCGTGGGGTATCCGGATCGCGGGCGTGCCGCTCACAATAGGGCGCGAATCCCCCGCGGCGCAATCGTCTTGCAAAACAGGTGGACGATCCAATGAAGGAAACCATTTCGTGCCCGAGCTGCGGCCACGAGATTCCACTCTCGGATGCCTTGACCGCCGAGCTGCGGGCCGAGCTCGAGTCGCGTCTGGACGCCGACCACGAGGCCCAGCTCCAACGTGCGGTCGCCGCGACCGAGCGGCGCGTTCGCGGGG
>JBGSTR010000406.1:0-4296 GCA_041736365.1 Chromatiaceae bacterium
CGGATCGAGCCCAGCGCATCCAAATCGAGCTCGAGGGCGCGCAGGCTCAGAACGACCGCTCCGGTGCGCGGATCCCACAGCTTCGCGTCGTCCAGGGTCAGCCGCAACTGCCAACCGGCAAGGCCGATGCGCAGCCCCCCCACCCGCACCGGGTAGCCGAGCCGCTCGGAGACGACCGCGGTCAACTGATCCTGATAGCGATCCGCAAGCGGCAGCAGCAAACGAACCGCGCTGACCAGAATCGCGGCCAGCACCACGCCCAGCATGGTCAGGCTGACAATCCTCGCGGCGGCACTACGGAATAGATGGATCATGCAAGAAGGTTGGTCGCGGCGACGGCGCCGAAACGCTGCCGCTCAGCGGATGTCCGCCCGATTCAAATCAACACCACGTCGTATTGCTCTTGGGAGTAAAGGGCCTCGGCCTGCAGGCGCACCGGGCGACCGATAAGCTCTTCGAGCTCGGCAAGGTGTGCGGACTCCTCGTCGAGCAGCCGATCGACCACCTCTTGGGACGCCAAGACCAAGAGTGTTTCCACCTCGAACTGGCGCGATTCCCTGAGGATCTCCCGGAATATCTCGTAGCAGGTGGTCTCCGCCGTCTTGACCGAGCCGCGCCCCCCGCAGCATGGGCACGGCTCGCACAGCACGTGCTCCAGGGACTCGCGAGTACGCTTGCGGGTCATTTCCACCAAGCCGAGCGAGGACACCTCCGTGATGTGTGTCTTCGCATGGTCGCGGGCGAGACATTTCTCCAGCGCACGCAGCACTTGGCGCTTGTGCTCGTCCACCGTCATGTCGATGAAGTCGATGATGATGATGCCGCCGAGGTTGCGCAGCCGCAGCTGCCTGCAGATCGCTTGGGCGGCCTCCAGATTGGTCTTGAAGATGGTCTCTTCCAGATTGCGGTGACCGACAAAGGCGCCCGTGTTGACGTCGATCGTGGTCATGGCCTCGGTCTGATCGATGACCAGATGTCCGCCGGACTTGAGCTGAACCTTGCGCTGCAGCGCCTTCTTGATCTCGTCCTCTACGCCGTAGAGATCGAACAGCGGTCGCTCGCCCTGATAAAGCTCGAGCCGGCCCTCGATCTCCGGAATGTACTCGGCGGCGAACGGCAGCGCCCGATCCACCATGGCTCGCGAGTCGATGCGAATACGCTCCACTTCCGGCGTCACCAGATCGCGCAAGGCGCGCAGGGCCAGCGGCAGGTCGTCGTGAATCAGGCCGATCGGCCCGCCATCGGCGCAGCGCTCCTTGACCCCGAGCCAGAGCTTCTCCAGAAAGGCCATATCCTTGACCAGGGACTCCTCGCTCACCCCCTCGGCCGCGGTACGGGCGATGAAGCCGCCGTTGCCCTGATTGCCGTCGACGTATTGCTGGAGGATCTCGCGCAGTCGCCGCCGCTCCTCGTCGTCCTCGATCTTCTGCGACACCCCGGTGGTTCCGAGTGTCGGCATACAGACCAAATAGCGCGACGCGACCGAGATGTTGGTCGTCAGGCGAGCGCCCTTGGTGCCCAGCGGGTCCTTGACCACCTGGACCACCAGCTGGTCGCCCTCGCGCACCAACTCGTGGATGTGCTCCCCGCGGGGCTCGCCGGCGGCACCGAAGATATCCGAGGCGTGCAGGAAGGCGGCGCGCTCCAGACCGATGTCGACGAACGCCGCCTGCATCCCCGGCAGTACGCGGCACACGCGCCCCTTGTAGATGTTGCCGACGAGCCCGCAGCGCTCGGCGCGCTCGATGATGATCTCCTGCACCACGCCGTTCTCAACCACCGCGACACGGGTCTCCGGCGGCATGACGTTGATTAGGATTTCCTCGCTCAAGACCGGCCCTCCCGGGGGCCGTTCATCGCGGCCGGCAAGACTTCGATCCCGAAGCGCCCCAGCAGCCGCCCGGTCTCGAACAGGGGCAAGCCCATGACGCCGGAGTAGCTGCCCGCCAGGTGCGCGACGAACAGAGACCCAAGACCCTGGATCGCATAGGCGCCCGCCTTGTCGGCGGGCTCCCCGGTGTCCCAGTAGCGTTGAATCTCCCGATCCCCCAGGGTTCGAAAGGTGACGGTGCTGGCGCTGATTTCCATGCCTTCCTCGCGCGACGATATCACCGCAACCGCGGTAAAAACCTGGTGTTGCCCCCCGGAGAGGAGCCGCAACATGATTGCCGCATCCGCTCGATCACGCGGCTTGCCGAGGACCCTATCACCGATCACCACCGCGGTGTCGGCCGCGAGCACCGGCCGGTCCTCGCGCATCGGCAGTCCGGCACGCCCGGCTCGGGCCTTTTCCATCGCCAGCCGCCCGACGTAGGCGAGCGGCCGCTCGCCGGGCAGCCGGGTCTCGTCGGCATCGCCCGCGATGGTTGCGAACCGAATCCCGATCTGCTCCAACAGCACCTGCCGTCGCGGCGAGCGGGATGCAAGAAAGAGCTGAGGCTCGTCTTCGTTCATTCGACAGTCTTCAACCCATTGCAATGGCGAACCCGGCGACGCCATTCGAAAAAACAACCCGCCCGTTGGTCGCGCCGTTACGCTCGATGGTACGGGTGTCCCTGCAACAGGCTCCAGGCACGATAGATCTGCTCGGCGACGATCACCCGCACCAACGGATGCGGAAAGGTCATCCGCGACAGGGACCATAGCTGATCGGCGCGCGCCAGACAGGCATCGGCGAGCCCGTCCGGGCCACCGACGAGCAGTGCCCGGTCCTGCCCGTCGCCCAGCCAAGTCGTCAGCTGGCGGGAAAGATCCTCGGTGCTCCACTCGCTTCCGCCGACGTCGAGCGCCACCACGGCCGCCCCCTTGGGGAGCGCCTTTAACATGCGCTCGCCCTCGTCCTCGCGCGCGGCACTCGACGCGGCACCCTTGGCGCGATGCATCGGCTCGATCTCGACCAGACGCAACGTGCATTCTCGCGGCATGCGCTTGGCGTACTCTCGGTATCCGGAGTCGATCCAAGCGGGCACGCGCCGTCCGACGCTGATGAGATGGATCCGCATCGCCGCTTAGTCGAGGGGCGCGGTGCCGGGCACGAACGGCGCGGGCATTCGGCGCAGCCGTAGCGACAGGTGTTTGGGCATGCTGCGGCTCCTCGGATTGGCGGCCCCGGTTGGACTTGCGCCGGATGATAGCCGCGCACCGCCCACTCGGGCCAACCTCCGCTTGCACAGTCCCCTCCCCGCTGCGCGCAAGCTCCCGTTATACTTGCTCGTTCAGCGAGCGCGGCACCGTCGGTCCCCTACGGGCCGAGCCACGAGCCCATGAACCCCGCGGTCCCGGACCGCGCATCTCGACAGATTGCAACCGCCATGTCCGACACCCGCCCCCCGATCGCCGATCTGCTCCGCGACCGTATCCTGATCCTGGACGGCGCGATGGGCACCATGATCCAACGCCTGAAGCTCGACGAGCAGGACTATCGCGGCCAGCGCTTCAAGGATTGGCCCACGGACCTCAAGGGCAACAATGACCTGCTGTGTCTGACCAAACCCGAGGTCATTCGCGCCATCCACGCCCAGTACCTGGAGGCGGGCGCCGACATCCTGGAGACCAACAGCTTCAACGGCAATCGCCTTTCCCAGGCGGACTATGGGCTCCAGGACGCCACCACGGACATCGTGGTCGCGGCGGCGCGCCTGGCGCGCGAGGTCGCCGACGAATGGACGGCGCGCACCCCGGACAAGCCGCGCTTCGTCGCCGGCGTGCTCGGACCCACGAGCAAGACCGCAAGCATGTCGCCGGACGTCAACGACCCGGGCGCGCGCAACACCAACTTCGACGAGCTGGTGGACGTGTATCGCGAGGCGACCCGGGCGCTGATCGCCGGCGGCGCGGATCTGATCCTGATCGAGACCATCTTCGACACGCTCAACGCCAAGGCGGCCGCCTTCGCGGTCGATCAGGTGTTCGAAGAAGATGCCGTGCGCTTGCCGGTGATGATCTCGGGCACCATTACCGACGCCTCAGGGCGCACGCTGTCGGGCCAGACGGTCGAGGCCTTCTACAACAGCCTGCGGCACGTGAAACCGCTGGCGATCGGACTCAACTGTGCCCTCGGTCCAGATGCATTGCGTCCCCACGTTCAGGACATGTCGCGGGTCTCCGAGCACTGCACCTCGTTTCATCCCAACGCCGGGCTCCCCAACGAGATGGGCGAGTACGACATGACGCCGGACGAGATGGCGCAGCATATCCGCGAATGGGCCGACAGCGGCTTCGTGAACATTGTCGGCGGCTGCTGCGGCAGCACGCCCGAGCACATCCGGGCCGTCGCAGCGGCGGTCGCCGGCAAGG
>JBGSTR010000420.1:0-16311 GCA_041736365.1 Chromatiaceae bacterium
CGGCGCCGGTCGCCGCCCCGCCCAAGGCACCCGTACCGGTGCGCGAGGCGGTGGTGGTGCCGCACCCCGCGAGGCTGAGTGAGAGGCTGAATGCGGCGAGCGCGAGCATCGTAGTCTTCATCGAAAATTCCTCCGATCCAATCGGATCCGTGGGTAGGAAAAGGTAATGGAATCGGCTTCGGGGACAGGCCACCTCCGCCTTTGTACGACAGACCTAAAGCAATCACCACGCCAGAACATTGGCGGCGCTAGGTTCCGCGATGCCGATGTTGTGGGCCACCAAGTAAAGGGTAGTGGAGATTGCGGGATGCGTTCGCGACAGCGGTCAGCTTCCGGCGCGGTTCCCGGTGGGGTTGGTGCTTGTGGGCCCGCCGCAGCGTCGGGCGACATGTCGAGTCCGAAGAGGGTCGCGAAGCGCCGGCGACATCGGATCGCGATTGTCATCGCGAACCCGAGGCATTTGCGATCGGGCGTTTACCCCGGTTGGGGTGGCTGAAAATCCCCGCAGTGGCTGAGCTCGAGCGATGGCGGGTCGACCGAAAACGTAAAGGGGGCCGTCCTCCGGAGTGCGCTGAGTCCGAGTATTTGCCTGGATTTCCCGGGGAATACCGCCGCTTCAACGTTGTGAAGCCAGCAGTCTCCGCCAATGCTCATGCGTTCGATGCTGTAGACCGGCACCACCAGCTCGCTACCGTCCGCCATCACGCCCTGGAGCTGTTTTACGTAGCGCGCCGCGCCTTCGCGCTGCAACACGGCAAGCGTCTGCTCGTTGATCGTCATGTAGCCGGAACCGGTATCGACCATGAGCTCGACCGGTCCGTAGCCGGTAATGGCGCCGGGCACATAGAAGGTCGCTGCAGACTTTTCCAGCATGGCGACGCGGGTGACGAAGTCTCTGGCGCCCGCCGGTCCGGTGCTCAAGGCGGCGGTCAACGCCAATACCGCGATCGTCATCGCTCGCATATCGCCCCTCTCTAGTCGCAAGACTCAGGCTGTACTCACCACGGTGAGCCGAACCTTGCGCCCGGCATCGCACCGAAGCCGCAAGCGTAAACCCGGAAGAGCAGTCAGTACAAATACGGAGCTGGCAGTACGGGGAGTCGAACGAGGAGGGCGATCTTGGCGCCCGGGCGGATGTTCGCCGGATGTGTCCGCGTGGCGGGACTGACCTGATCAATCGCCGAAAAGCCGGTCGGTCGGCGTGTCGCGAGGCGTGGCGTCAGTCGGCAATCAGTCTGGCAATCGGCTGCAATGGCTCGATCGCCTCGCAGAAGATCTTGAGGCTGGCGAGCAACGGGATCGCGATCAGGGCGCCGGTGACGCCCCACATCCAGCCCATGATCAGGATCAGCGTGAAGACAACCACCGGACTAAGCGCGAGACGACTCCCGAGGATCATCGGGGTGATGACCTGTCCCTCCAGAGTCGTGAGGATCGCGAACAGGAGCGGCGGGAGCAGGATCCCGCTCAAGGTATCGAAGGTCAGCAAGCTCACCACCAGGAGCACCGAGATATTGAACAGCGCGCCGAGGTAGGGGACGAAATTCATGATGGCCGCCATGGCGCCCCAGAGCGCCGGATTGGGAAAGCCGAATAGCGCGAGCATGCCGGTCGTGATCAACCCCAGGCCCAGATTGATCAGCGCGATGGTGGCGAGATACGTGGAAATCTGTAGTTGAATGTCCCGCACGACACTCACCGCCAACTTCTTGTCGGAGAACTCCGGCAGCAGGGTCGCCACCTTGCGCAGCAAGGTATCCCGCTGAGACAGCAGAAAAAACAGCAGGATGATGGTCGCGCCGATGCTGAACAGCGTATCCGGGGTACCCGAGAACAACACCTCGACGAGATGGACTCGGGCCGGGGTCGGTGCCGGTGCCGGTGCCGATTCTTTGTCGGCCTGATCGGTGTCGGTCAGCGCGTTCAGCTTGTCCTCGACTGCCCGGAGTTGTTGGATCGGCTGTTTGATCGGCCTGAGTTTTTGCTCGATCTCCTGGAACGAGGAAGGGGCCTTTTCCGCCCACGCGGCTGCCGGCTCGGCCAAGGCATAAATCAAGAAAATAACGGATGCGATCGACGCCAATACCAACATGGCCGCCGCGAGACCGCGTGGTATGTACCAACGAACGAGCTGATCGACGAGCGGAGACAGCGTGAGGCTCAGAATTACCGCCAGCGTGATCGGTATCAGAACGGGTGCCGCGAAATACGCCGTGTAGGTTAGCGCCAGGGCGGCGATGATGCGAATGGCCACCGGGGACGGATCTATGCGCGGCAGCGCCTCGATGCTCGACGCAACGGCACCGGAATCCTCGGAGCGTGGAGACTCCGCTGCCGCGATCGCGGTTACCGAGCCCGGATCACTGGGCATGGCGGCCCCCGCTCGGATGCCCAAACGAAAGCCCGTCACGCTGAATCGTGGATTCGCCCGGCCGTTGCGCTTGGCATCCAGCGCCGGGCAGATCGCGTACTGCCCAGGCGTGAAAATGGCAGCCTTTCTTTTGGCCGACTCCGATCCCGCCCGTTTCGGTATAGAGCGCCCACGCCCAGTCCGGCTCGAAGGCACTGGTGGTAGACGACCAGTAGCCCTCTTTTACGTCCAAGCGCTCGTACCCCGCGTGCAACGCGCGAGTACCGCGCGCAGTGCAGTCCACCAGGCTGTCCAGCTCGTTGATATTCGGTAGTTGCCAGTCCTCGCCCAAGGATTGGATCGCCGCCAGGGCCTCTGCCCAAGTCATTGGCGAGGCTCCGCCGCCCGCATTCGGATGCCATAGCAGGCCGGTGACGCGATCCTCCAGTCCCCCAGCGGTCATCCGTAGACGCCGAGGGCCCGCGTGCAACCCGGGCTCGCTATCGGTTGCTGGATCCACTTCGACCCCGCCCGACCTGACCGGCCATAGGAAGAAGGACTGCTCTTTGCCGCCGAAAAAAGTGCGCGCGCCGTCCAGATTGACGTACCACGCATGCCCCGGTCGAACCGCTACCTCGGTGGATGTCCAGTACCAGCTCGGAAAGACACCGAGAAACGGATGCCCCTCGGGGAGGGCGGGCCGACGTGTCTGAAAGCTCAACAGGCTACGCAGCTCGGTACGACTTGGCACCCGCCAATGCGAGTGGTCCAGCCAGGCTCGTCGGTTGATCTGCGCGATAAACGCCTCGGCCTCGGCCCAGTTTAGAGGAAACTGGGCTGGATTCGCGTCCTTGCTCCAGACCAGCCCCGTGAGCCGATCCTCGATCCCCGCGCCTCGCTCTAGAAACCCGGGACGAGGCCACGCCTTGCCAAGACGCAGCTCGCCGTCCTGCCCGCTCCCGGTGCAAGGTGTCTGACCCCCCTCGCTGTCGTAGCAGCGGACCTGGCCGGTTTGCAGGTAGGCTGTCATCGACGGCGCGCGGAACGGTTGCGGCACCTTCGGGGTCGTTTTCTATCGTGACTGGTGGGAGCGCTGAGGGGAGTGACCGCCGCGCGGACCAAAAAAGAACCACAGGACCAGTCCCAGGACCGGCAACAGAACGATTGCTACGATCCACAGCACCTGCGTGCCCGTGCTCGCGCGGCTACCGATCACGTTGACGATTGCCCATATGTCCAGAGCCAAGACGATCAGTCCGAAAAAACCACCTACTTGAATATCCATTATCGCTCTCCGAATGCGGGGACTCCCGCTATGACGCCATTGGATTGGATCCGGCCGCTAGGGAGACGCTGATTTCTTGCATTTTCAATTTCGACCCAGGGGTGGCCCGCATTTTCAAACAGTCTAAGTGCTCAAAAAATAGAGTGGTCCGGGATTCGCCCCTCGGACCGCAAGCCGATCAGATGCCGGTAAGGCAGTTGATCAACGTTTCCCTCGCGGTGCGGCAGGTAAGTCCGCTTTACTCAATTGCTCCTTACTCGTTCGGTCGGGCGGGGGCCGGCGGATCCAGCCCCCGGATGCGCCTCAATTAGGCTCGACGTTCCCAGCTCATTTCGTCGACCTGCCGCTCCGCCTCGTCCTTGGCGACCCCATAGCGCTCCTGCACCTTTCCGACCAGCTTGTCACGCTCGCCTTCGATCTCGGTGAGATCATCGTCGGTGAGCTCGCCCCAGCGGACCTTTGCCTCACCTTTGATTTGCTTCCAGTTGCCTTTGACTTGGTCCCAGTTCATCGGTTTACCTCTCGTGGTTGATACGTGTTTAGCACCAAAGCGAGTGCTGCCCATATCTAGCACCATGTATGCCAGCCCCCGGAGACCGATGGGTTCTCGTTTACGTTGGCACAGTCCCCCGTGGATTGGTGGATAGCACCCGGTCCGGGGTGTAGAGGACCGGTGGAGTGCAGCGTGAACCAATGGGTTTCTACTGGATTGCCTTGCCTACGTCGGGCGTGCCGGGAAAAGGGTTCAAACGCCCCTACTCGGGCACGCCTGTCGGTCGCCGTCGATCCGGTGCGCGACAAGGTTTGGGTGCGAGGAGACGGTAACGCGCCCCCGCCGGTGAATCAGCAGCGCGCGATCGGGCCGGAACATTCTCCGACCGCTCCCTCGCAAGGACTAAGGCGCTTGATAATGCCCGGCCATCACTGGCCAGAAGAGAAACGCGGTAGATCAGCGTTTCCCGTCCGCGCCAGGGATGGCGCGGCATTTTCGACGGCGCTAAGCCGTTGAAAATGTAGCGGTCCGGGAGTCGCGCCTCTCGGACCGCGAGCTGATTAAATGCCAGGATGGCATTTAATCAGCGTTTCCCTAGGGAGCCCCCGAGTCCTCGCCGACGTCTCTGTTCTTGTTCAGCGAGGCAGCCACCAGCGTCGCCAAGTGAGGTAAGGCGTAGGTTCGCAACAATCCGAGCCCCAGGCGTAGCGCCGGGTGGGTGGATCCCGAGTCGCGTTGGGTCGAGGATCGCCGCGTTCGGCCCCGCGGCGCGACCGCCGCCGTGGTGAGACCCGCCACGAAGGCGAGCAACAAGGCGCTTGGGGTCGTGATCCTTGAATGGAGCTGGAGCAACGCCTGTTTGCGCTGCTCCTCGGCCTCGCGGGCGCTCACGCGCACCGTCTGCGCCAAGGCCACGGCACGTCTGCGATCAGCCTTCAGTGGGGGCGTGAGTCTGAGCATGGCGGCTGCCCCCGGATGTTTGCCGGCTCGGTGTCCCGGTCGTCGGCGAGGAGCGCCCGTAGCTCGCGAAAGTCGAGGTACTTGCCGAGCGATCGCATCCAGATCCGTGCGAAGTACGCGAGGACGAGGTTCAACGCGGCCACGCCTGCCAAGGCAACGGGCCAACCCAGGCTATCGGAGACGGCGTACGCGAACGCCAACATGGTCAACAACCAGGCCGACGCAACCAAAACGGCAATCGCAACCGCTAGCTCGATCAGCAGAATCACGGTCGATAAAGCGAGGTGAAATTCAGCGGCCGCCAGCTCGGCTGTCGCGCTGGCGGCCGCACGATAGCCGCGCAGCATCGATTGGAAGCGGGCTGATTCCGGCTGTTCGGAACCAACGCCCGGGTGATCCAGGTCTCCGTCCATCAACGTCGCAGCATCGACGACAGAACGATCCCGGCACCGAACGCGATGCCCAGGGCGGCCCATGGGTGGTCGTCTACGTAACCCTCGACCGCGCTCGCGGCCTCCTTGCCGGTCCGCTTCGCCTGTTTGGTAGATGAGGCGACCCTCGTCTTGAGATCCGCGGCGGCCGCCTTCACACGTTGCTCGGCGTCGTCCGCCTCCGAGGCAAACTGGTCCAGCGCGTCACGGATCACCGCAACGATGGGCTCTACTACGCTCGCTGCTTCGGCCTTCGCTTCTTTGCGTTGCTCATCGGCCGCCGCCGATACTGTAGCTTTGTTCATTTCATACTCCACTTGTGAGTGAGCCAGTTGACACGGCAGAAGTGATCTACCTGCCGCTGACATAATCAATAAGCATGCCAAGCGGCGGGTGCGCGGCCCGTCCAGAGCTCGACTGGAACGGATCCTGCTCCCACAGCGAAGACCGTGTGCGAAATGCGAAACGCCTAGCGGAGGCTTAAATGGGAATCGAGGTTGGTGGACTGTTCGGACTGATTGTCCTGGTTATCGACGTATGGGCGATCGTCAAGCTGATGCAGAGCGGCGCGGGAACCGGGGCAAAGGTGCTCTGGACGCTGCTGATCCTGCTCTTTCCGATCGGCGGGGTGCTGTTGTGGCTGTTGCTGGGGCCCAAGGGGTGACTCGTCGGATGTGCGAAAGCCGAGCGTATGGATCGACTCTATACGCTCGGCGCAACACGACCCTTAACGCGCGGTTGGCTCCGACGTCAACGAGCGGTGCCGAAGCCGGCGTCTTCGGTGTAGGCCGGGATTGGTAGCCCCGCGATCTTCATGCCTTGGGCAACCGGTCCACCGGGGAACAGCCGGCGTAGGTATCGGCGTCCGCCTTGGTCGGAGAATTCCTCGTCCAACAGGTCCCCTAGGTCACGACCACTCTCGGCCAGGCCGTTGTCGAGGTAGTAGCGCCGCAAGCGATAGAGTACGGCGAAGTGGTCCTCACTCAGCTCGATCCCCTCCGCTCGGGCCAACTTGCGGGCATCCGCTTCGTTCCAACCCGAAAGCTCATGTGCCCGGTCGCTCCGAAAGTGGCTTGACGTGTCGGGATTTTCGACGGTCTTTTGCGAGTCTTGCATAGATACCTCCCATGTTTTTATCGCCGCGGTCCACGGCGTTGAGGTCCGCTAAACGGCGGACCACCGGATGCGCGTTCAAGACGTGATCCGGATCAGCCCCCGACACCGCCGCCTGCCGCGTAGGTTTGACCGAGGGGTACTCGATCGCGGTCGCCGCACTCCTCGCGGAGGCACAGGTAGGTACGCCCGTTGTCGTCGGTGACGTTCGTAAATTGCAGATCCGGCGCGGAATAACCCGAAGCATCGCCGATAATGAAGTGGAAGCGGTCGCCGACCGCAACCTCAAGCTTACCCCCGAAGCTCGTGCCGTAGTCGCGCCATCGCTCCTTAGGCTCGGCCCCGGGGATATCCGGCGCGAAGGTGTTGGTCTGTTCGTCGCGCCAGCTCAGCACGACCGGGTTCTCGATTCGATCACCAACCGCGGCTACCGCCTCGTTGCGTGCCGCCTGGATGCTGTCCGCATTGGATTCACCGATCTCGATCGTGTCCATGACTTCTCCTCTCGTTTGATTTCGAATACAGCGCAGCACACCGCACTCGGTGCGCGTCGAGCAGTAAAGGGCAAGCGTCGTGCCACTCTGCCCTCGTCGATGCCGGTGTCGGCGACCACTCGACCGCGCGGATCCGTCGGCTGAAATGCACCGCGAGCGGGGGTTTTGCTGCAACCCCGCGCGGTGCGTTCGTCGTTCCGAACACGCTCACCGGCACGCTACAGGCTGTCCACGACATCGTTGCTGAGCCCCTCGAGCGCACGTTTTGCCTTTTCCTTCTCGTCGGCGTCGCGGGCGTGCACGAGCAGGAACCAGCGTCCGGAACGAGTGCCCTCCTTGGTCCAGGCGATTAGCGGGTCCTGATCCGGGCGCAACGAAATGAGACCGGCAAGAAGCATCCCCAGCAGTGCCCCGACGAATCCGAACGCGCCGAAGGTGTAGAGGGTGTTCCAGGTAAAAATGGGGATATCCGTGGAGTCCATGATCCAGGCGAGCAGCAGACCCAACAGCAGGCCGGCGATGCCCAGGGTCACATGCGATCGAACGATCGTCTTCGCGATTCCGTGCGACTCGGGCTCGAGCTTGCGCCCCACCGCCGGATCGTTCGGTGCCACGACGCGAATCCTCGACGCTTGGATGCCGAGCTCGGACTCAAGTTGAGCGGCCGCCCGCCGCGTCTCCTCGCCACTGCCGAACCTTGCACCCACCTTGGAAAGAGACTGTTCTCCGAAGACCGCTGACATGATTTACCTCCGAGCTTGTTTGATTGCTCAACCCGCTAGCGCATCGCGTTGATGTCATCTCACGGAGCGCAACGTCCATGCCAGCCTATACCTTGAGCTCGGATACCGGTGACCGCGCAAGCATTCGATCCGCCGATTTGGCCCGTACCTTGCTGGAGCTAGGGCGTGGCGTGATCCGATCCATAGGCAGTTCTGCAGATGGTTCGGAAGGCCTCGCTAATTGCCAGTGGCGGACAATTCTTCCCTGGCCTAACGAGATATCGATTGAGAGGTGAAATATGATTTCCTGGGCTGTCACTTTCCTGATTATTGCGATCATTGCCGGCGTGCTCGGCTTCTCGGGTATTGCCGGTACGGCGTCCAACATCGCTTGGATACTCTTCGTAGTTGGGCTCATCGTTGCATTGGTGCTGTTCGTCACCGGCAAACGACGGCCGTTGAGTTAATGCGAGACGTCTCACCGAAACAAAAAAACCGGGCTATAGCCCGGTTTTTTTGGGTCCGCAAAGCACCTCCGTGTGCCGATCGGACTTCAGGGGAGCTAGTACCCCTTCTGTTCTTTTGCTTCGCTGCTGAGAGCCCCTCCGGCGGCTTGAATATCCTTGCCTAGGCCGGCGCTGGTGTTGCATCCAGCCAGCATGGAGCCCATTGCGAGCATAAAAATGGAAACGATAAGCGTGATCGGCTTTGACATCGTAGTTTCTCCGTAGATTGCATTTGCAGTAGCGAACACAACGCGGTCTGCATTGGTTCTGGTTTTGCTGAGCATTTCCGATGCCAGAATACCTGCTGGCGTAAGGCCATGGCTCTTTAGCACCGAAACCGGACCAAAAGGCCCGTTTCGGCTCCCTCGTTCTTACGGTGTCCTGATCGATTCTCGGCCTGCATCGGCTGATCTCACCGGAATCATCCAACTTATCCTTAATTCAGTGAAGGTCGAGGATGGTCCGAAAGGTGCATTCCCGGAGGAGCGCTGATTTGGCGTTTACCGTCCGGGCCAGGCCCGCTTCCGCGTGATGGGAACCGACTCGGGTACAACCGCCCGCTTCCGCGGGCATAGCGAGTAGGAGCAATACGATGATGAAGAGAAGACAACCTTTGATCTTGGCGCTCGGGGCAGCGCTGGCGTTCGCCGGGGGCGTCTCCATTCCACAGGTCTCAGCCGCGGTCGAGAGCCCCGTCGCCGGAGCCGTTGCCTCCAGCGAAGTTACGGGCGAGGTAACCGTGGTGAATACGGAGACTCGCATGATGACCATCCGGACACCCTCGGGTGTCTTCGAGGTTCTGAATATTCCCGAGTCCGTCAAAGACATCGACGACATCGAGATCGGCGACGAGGTCACGATCACCGCTACCGAATCGGTGCTCGTCGGCATCGATAAGACGCAGGACGTGCAGCACAGCGCCGCCATCGCGACCCAAACGGTGGGACCGTCGCCCGGTGATACGCAAGGTGCGCGCGTCGTTACCGACGTAACCCTGCACGGAAAGGTCGAGTCCGTGGACCCGGAAAGCTCCAGCGTCACCGTACGCGGAACGGAAGGAGCCACCACGCTAAGGGTTCGCGACCCCTCGCTGATCGCGGATCTCGAGCCGGGTGACGCGGTGAACGCGCACTACATGCGAGTGGTCACGGGTGAAATAAAAGACTGACCCGACCTCAACACGCGGGCCGCTCCGGCCGAGCCCCGGCTTGGTCGGAGCGATTTCCGAAGGATGGCGACGGTAGTGTATTGGTGTAAACGAAATGAAGAGACAGATACGGCGGCTCGCGGCACTGGTTGCGTTGATCGTGGTGGGGTGTACCAGCGTTCCGGATGGCGTGAATCCCGTGGAAAGCTTTCAGCTAGCGAAGTATCTCGGGCGATGGTACGAAATCGCACGCCTGGACCATTCATTCGAGCGGGGCCTGACCCGGGTGACCGCAACCTATTCGCGACTGGAAGATGGCGGAGTCCGGGTGGTGAACCGCGGTTATTCGGAGAAAACGAATGAGTGGGAGGATGCCGAAGGCGAGGCGTACTTTGTGGAAGGTTCGAACCGTGGTTATCTGAAGGTCTCGTTTAGCGGACCGTTTTACGGCTCCTATATCATCTTTGCGCTTGACCTGGACTATCAATGGGCGGTCGTCGCCGGTCCGGACAAGTCCTACCTTTGGATATTGGCTAGAACACCCACCATCAGCGAGGATCTGAAGGCGAGCCTGGTTGCAAAGGCGCGTGCGGCGGGGTTCGACACGAGTAAGCTCATTTGGGTGGATCAATCATCGAACGGATGAAAATAGTGAGCTATTTCGCGCCAAAACGCCACGACACCGAGGATGAGAGGCAGGAATTCTGTTTAACTTGCGAGGCTACGAGCTAGATCGAAACTTTGTTTGTCCTACACCCAGGTTAGCCACTCGGCGTTGAATGCACTGTCCGGTCGCAATCAATAGGGGTTTTCGGGGAATCGGTCGCTCGTTCGCGCATCGTCTTCAATCGCGCATGCAGCGATAGCCGCGCGAAAGGCTTGACGCGCACGGTCCGTCATTCGCGCCGCGAGCCAGCGGCGTGACTTGCACATCCGCTGGGTATAGGGATGGCCGGCGGCGAGCGCCGCGCGGACGTCTCGATGCCCCATTGGAACCCAGTCGCCTGGGCAGACATACTGCTCGTAGCCGTCTTCGTGGGTGAGCTCGGCGGGTCGCTCGCCGCATCGCACCTGTACGAAGGGGTCTTCGTGGTTGAGGTCCTCCGGGCGATGATGGGCCACCACGCTGTCGTCGGAGAGGACCGCAGTGATGACGAAAAATCCCATGCTGTCCGTAGCACGCTCGATGGCACGGTCGTCGTCACCCTCGCGACGGGTGACACGGTCCATGCGGGGGCGATGGCAGTCGGCGCAATCATTGAGGCGTCTCAACGAGGCCAAACCATCCTCGTCCATGGGGCCACGGTCGACGGGCCTTCCGGCGACCCGGGCGAGCTCGATCAGGCGCTCGGTCGCTTGGGCGGCGGCCGCTCGATCACCGCGACGCCATGCCCACCCCTTCAATAGGGCATGAATCTCCCCGGAGATTGGCCGCAGGACATGAAACTCCTGGATGCCGTCGGCCAGCACGCGCGTACCGCGCACGTCGGCCAAGGTCCAGTCGGATTCGCTGGTGCGCGGGGAATCCAGGAACTGGCTTGCCTCGTCGGTCCTCGGGCCCTCGACGCGATAGTACTCGGCGCGGTCCGCGCGGGTTCCCGCGGGTAGCACCAACGACCAACGCCCCTGCTCGGGCAGATACTCGGCATCGATCCGCCCGCTCTCGGGGATATAGAGCCAGACATAGATCAGGTCGGCGGTATCGTGAGTCGTCGGCAGGTGGATGGACGGCACCATCGCGGCGTAACCGTTGCGCTCCCACCAGCCGACCGGCTCGCCGATTCGGCGCTCCTCAACCTCCCCCGCCGTCGCTGAAACCAGCCATAGGATCCAAAGTGCCGTGCCGGCGCATCCGGGCCACCCGAATTGCCTTAGGAATTGAAAGCAAGTCGTGTGGTTCGTCATGAAGCTCTTCAGGGGCGTAGGGGTCGGTCGCGTTCGCGCGCCAACCATCGGGCCTTTGCCCGCGCATTGCCGGCGGTGGATCGATTTGTCGAGAGGACCGGGGAACGCCCCGATGGGGTGGGTTACGGACTCCCGGGATACCTTGACCATGGCCAAGCAAAATGAATACCAGAACCGCGTCGCGGGATGCCGTGTTGTGGATCGCGGGCCCGGCCGGACAAGAAACCTTCAGCGGTTGAAATGCGACGGATGCGGACAGGTGAAGGAGCGGCCGCCCGCAGCCCGGGCGGGGGTGTGCAGATGGTCAATCGCCGGTGCAAAGGGCACGCAGCCTGCTGAAACCACGTGCCGAAACCCTAAGCCCGCGTGCCGTCGACGGGTTCGGTAAGGCGCGCCTCCGCCTCGCGGTATTTCTCGGCGGTCCGCTCGATGATCTCCGCCGGTAGCTCGGGTGCCGGCGGGCGCTTATTCCAATCCAGGGTTTCCAGGTAGTCGCGGACGAACTGCTTGTCGAAGCTCGGTGGACTGGTCCCGGGGCGGTACCGGTCGACGGGCCAGAAGCGAGAGGAGTCGGGGGTAAGGACCTCGTCGATCAGGTGTAGCTGGCCGTTCGCGTCGAGGCCGAACTCGAGCTTTGTGTCCGCAATGATGATGCCGCGCTCGCGCGCGTACGCGGCGCACTCCCGATAGACCGCCAGACTCGCCTCGCGCACCTGCTCCGCCAGCTCGCGCCCGAGCAGATCGACGGTGTGCTCGAAATCGACGTTTTCGTCGTGGGTACCGGCCGCAGCCTTGGTCGAGGGCGTGTAGATCGGCTCCGGCAGGACGTCGGCCTGACGCAATCCGTCCGGGAGTCGAATGCCGCACACGCTGCCGTCGCGCTGATAGTCCTTCCAGCCCGAGCCGATCAGATAGCCGCGCACGATTGCCTCCACCGGCAATGCCTTCATGCGCCGGACGACGATGGCGCGGTCTCCGAGCTGAGCCAGCTCGGCGGGGTCCGCGATCACGTCCGAGACCGGGATGCCCGCCAAGTGGTTCGGCACCAGGCTCGCGGTGCGGCCGAACCAAAAGGTCGAGACGCGGGTCAGCACCTCGCCCTTGCCGGGAATCGGCTGCGGCAGGACCACGTCGAAGGCGGACAGTCGGTCGCTGGCGACGAGCAGCAGGTGATCGGCCCCGATTTGGTACAGGTCGCGGACCTTCCCGCGCGCGATCAGCGGCAGATCCACAAGGTTGGATTCGTAGAGCGCGGGCATGTCGGTTGATCCATGAACGGTAAGGCTGACAGTATATCGAGTCCAGCCCCAACGCGGGTTAGATCGAGAGCACGGGCGATGCACACAACCCCAGACTTGGCGAAGACCGACCCGTTCCTGACGGCATTCAAGGGCAGCTTCACTTCCGCGTTGCGCTGGCCCCAGCTCGACGATCTGTGGCGGCGGGTGCGCGAGCGAGCGGGGGCGGGTTGGTACCTGTACGCGGTAGGAGAGCCGCCGCCGGCCGCGCCGTCGGACGCGGCGCGGGTCGAGACCTTTATCGCGGAGCTGGATGCCTTGTTGCGCGCCGAGCACAAGGAAACCTATTGCGGAATCGTCTACGCGGACGACCCCGCCGCTCCGACCTTCGTAAAGATCTACGATCCGCACCATCTGGGCGTTTCCTGCGGGTTCAGCGACAACCCCCCGCTGCCGGGGTGGGTGATGAGCCTGCTGCCCCCGAGCGACCTCATGCTAACGCGTTCTCTGCCCGCGAGCCGCCGTCGCTGGTGGCGGCGCCTGTTCGCTTGATGTCGAGCCATCCGCTCGGCCGGGGCGTTGTTCAGCCGAGGCCGCGAGCTTGTTAACCGGAGCACATACATGACCAAGACCATCATTCGATCCGATCAAGCGCCGCAGGCGATCGGGCCCTATTCCCAGGCGGTGCGTGCCGGGGACACGGTTTATCTCTCCGGGCAGATTCCGTTGCTGCCCGAGACCATGACCCTGATCGACGGTGATCGGGAGGCGCAGATCCGGCAGGTCTTCGACAACCTGCAAGCGGTGGCCCGGGCGGCGGGCGGCGATCTTGGCGACGTGGTCAAGCTCAACGTGTTCCTGACCGATCTAGACGATTTCGCCTTGGTCAACCAGGTCATGTCCGGGTACTTCGAGCAACCGTATCCGGCCCGCGCGGCGATTGGTGTAGCGGCGTTGCCGAAAGGGGCGGCGGTTGAAATGGACGCGGTGATGGTGCTTTCCGATTGAGATCTCGGCCGGGGCCGCTGCGGCTCCGCGGCTACAAATCGAAGTCCGTGGATGCGGGTTTCGGCAGACAAATTGTTATGTTGCATTGCGTTCTTGATAGTTTGCCTTACTATTTGGGCGAGTCACGCAATCCTGGGGGGGAGAATTCATGCGTTTCGTCGCGCTCGTCAGCATCCTGGTCGGCCTGTTCCCGCTCATCGGCTGTAGCTCCCAAAGCCCCAAAGACGGTGTCGCCGTTGCCCGCCCGGAAAAACCCATGGTGGCGGTCCGATCGCGCGACGATGTAGCGGCGAGCGCCCGGCGCATGGCGATCGAAAGCGTAGGCTACGAGGTTCCAACACCGGCATCGACGGTTCCCGGTCGGGTCGGCGGAGACTTCGCCGGGTATCCGGCCGCGGATGCGTTCGTCCGGCGCATGGAGCGAGAGCACGGCTTCGATCCGGTCGCGCTGGCCGCCGTCCTGTCGCGGGCGCAGCGCGAGGAATGGATCATCGAGCAGATGGATCGACCCGTGCGCAAGTCGAGCAGCGGCCCCAACGGCTCCTGGTCCCGTTATCGCGCGAAGTTCATTACCGCCGACAATGTTGCCAAGGGTGCAAGCTTCTGGCGGCGCTACGAGCCGGTGCTCCAACGGGCGTCCAGCCGCTACGGCGTGCCCCCCGAGTACATCGTCGGGATCCTCGGCGTGGAGACCCGCTGGGGCGGCTACATGGGCAAGACCCGCATCATCGATGCACTCGCCACCCTGGCCTTTGCCTATCCGCGACGGGCCGACTATTTCACCGGGGAGCTGGAGAATTACCTGATCATGGCCCGCGACGAGGGGTTTGACCCGTTTCGCCCGGTCGGCTCGTTCGCCGGCGCCATGGGGCTCGGTCAGTTCATGCCTTCGAGCTTTCACGACTACGCCGTCGATTTCAGCGGCGACGGGCACCGCGACCTGTGGAACCCGGTGGACGCAATCGGCAGCGTGGCCAATTACTTCAAGGCGCACGGCTGGCGGCCCGGTGAGCCGGTGGCGGTGAAGGCGCTGGTGACCGGGCCGTCCGCCGGTCTAATGAAGACAGGGTTCGATACCAGCTACTCGCTCGGCTCACTGTCCGAGCGCGGCGTGACGCCGGCCGCGCCGCTCGGCGGCGCCGGGAAGGCGAGTCTCCTCAAGCTCGACGCCAAGGGCGGCTACGAGTACTGGCTCGGTCTCAATAATTTCTACGTGATCACCCGCTACAACCACAGCACCTACTATGCGATGGCGGTGTACCAGCTCGGACAGGCCGTGAGGGCGCAGGCGGGCGGGCCGAGCGGCACTCGGATCAGTCAGGAGTCCGGCATCGAGGTCGACTCGACGTTATAGACAACGGCGATCGAACGCCCTCCTGGCGTTCGATCGGCCCGCGGTCCGAGAGGCGCGACTCCCGGACCGCTCCATCTTCAAGCGCTTGAGGCGGTTGAAGGCCTGGCCATCGCTGTCCGTGCGGGTCGCAACCGCACCGGGGGAATCACTCTCCGCTGACGGTCACCGAAAGCCGCCGGCGGTGAGCATGAGTGCGGTGCTCGTAGAGGTAGATTCCCTGCCAGGTGCCCAGCGCGCAGGCGCCGTCGCGCACCGGCAGCGTGAGGTCCATCTTGGTCAGGATCGCGCGCACGTGCGCGGGCATGTCGTCCGCGCCCTCGTCGCAATGTTGGAAAAGACGGTCGCCGTCCGGGACCAGGCGTTGGAGGAATGCCTCCAGGTCGCGACGCACCATCGGGTCGGCGTTCTCGCACACCACCAGCGAGGCGCTGGTGTGCTGCACGAACACATGACAGAGTCCGAGTCTGACCCCGGATGCGGCGACCTGCCCTTGCACCCGGGCGGTGATGTCGTAGGTGCCGCGGCCGCTGGTCGTGACTTCCAGGGTTTGTTGAACGATCATCGATGATCATCCCGGTTGCAGGTACCCGTACGGCACCCATGAGTGGCCATTAAACCAGACGCCGGAGCATTGGCACAGACAGCCCCCACAGCGGCGGACACCCCCGGCGAAGTCCCCGTCGAGCGGCTGAATCGGGTCGGCCCGAGCGTGGCCGAGCGCCTACATCGACTGGGTATCCGCACCGCCCAGGACCTGCTTTTCCACCTGCCCCTGCGCTATCAGGACCGCACCCGCCTGGTGCCGATGGCGACCCTTCGACCGGGCGCCGAAGTCCTGGTCGAGGGTGCCGTCGAAAGCGCCGGCGTGGCCCTCGGCCGGCGGCGCTCGCTGAAGGTGTGGATCGAGGACGGCAGCCGCGACGGGCTGCTGTTGCGCTTCTTTCACTTCTCGCGCCAGCAGGTCGCCGGACTCCAGCCCGGGGTTCGGGTGCGCTGTTATGGCGAGGTGCGGCAGGGACCGGCCTCGCTGGAGATGGTCCATCCCGAGTATCGTCTGCTCGGCGCGGAAGGGCCGGCGGAAATCGAGCCCCGGCTGACCCCCGTCTATCCGAGCACGGAAGGGCTCCAGCAGGCGTCCTGGCGTGGATTAACCGATCAGGCGCTGGCGCTGCTCGAGCGCCAGCCACCGGCGGAGCTGCTGCCGGCCGAGGTGCTCGGGTCGATGGCGCTGCCGGGCCTCGCCGAGGCATTGGCGTATCTCCACCGTCCGCCCCTGGAGGCGAGCCTGGACGATCTGATCGAGCG
>JBGSTR010000575.1:0-3252 GCA_041736365.1 Chromatiaceae bacterium
TGGCGGCGCCCGAGCACGTCCGGGCGCTCCGATCCGAGCTGGCCCGGGTCCGCCGGGATCCGGATGTATCGTTCCGCTACTTCGCGGTTCGGCTTACTTGTCGTCCGCCACTCCGCGGTTGCGAGTCCTGCGCGGCATCGGACGGCGCGAGCCCCCTGCCGCGGTAAAGAAAACAATACGGCACATGCCGTCATCATTTTGTCACAAACGCGCGACATAATTGACCTGGGTCACCACGGAGATCGGCCGCTCTCTAGTCCGCACAGCCCGTCGCGCTCATACTCTCATTCGGGTTCCCGAAGATTTTTTTGTGCGCTGACGAAGTGCCGGAGAATGGACAACCCGTTCCCAACCGCTCTCCTCACCAACCAACCGGCCGCTCAGGTAATCGGCTGATGGCGAGCGTTCGACATACTGGATTGGTCGGCACGGCGCCGCCCGCATGGGCGACCAAGTCGGCCGCGGAAGAAGGGAGGCACCGGCACAGGCACGAGAAAAGGCAAGATATCGATACGTCTTCTGAAATTCATCGCTGTTGGACAACGGATCAAACGCCCACAAGGAGTCGAAATGAATAGACAATTGCGTGCCCTACTCGACATCAGCGTGCTCATGGACGCACTGAACGGCCATCGCTCCAGCAACGGACATTCTCGTTCCCTGCTCGCTCTCGCGGCCGAGGGACGGATCGATGGCTACATCTGTGCCGGCTCGATCGACAACCTGCACGACCTCCTGACCCGCGCCTACGATGGCCCCACCGCCCACGCCAAGCTGGCCGAGCTTCGCCGGACGTTGCGCATAGCGCCGGTCACCGAGGCCGTGATCGACGGCGCGCTGGCGCGCGACTGGAGCTACCTGGAGGACGCAATCACCCTCGAATGCGCCCGCGTCAACGGGATCGAGAGTGTCGTGACCCTCAACCGGAAAGACTTCGCCGAAGCGGGGATTCCCATCTACAACCCGGCCGATGTGCTGGCTGCATTGGAGTCTCCCGCCAGCTGAGGCACGGGAAGCATCCCTTCGCGCAATACGCGATCGGTGATCAGGAATAGGCCTGGTCGCCGGAACGGAAAACCGGAGTGCCGGGTCCCGCCAACTCCGGCAAGGCACGGTCGCTAAACGCGCTTCGCTTAGCTTCGTTGCGCGGCTAGTCGCGCCGCGGCCGCGACGACCCGCCATCGCCAATGCGACCTACCGGCATAAGGCCCCGTCGTTCTCGCGACCCGCATGCCACTATACTGGCCGCATACGGTCGCCGAGATTCAAGCACCTCCCATGACACGCGCTCCGCTGCTTCGACAACGCCTGTCGACCTTGTTCCTTGCCGGGCTCGCGATGCTGTTCTCACCCCTGGTCTTGCGCTTCGAGTCACTAGGAAATTGGCTCGGCGTTCCACTCCTGTACCTGTATCTGTTCGTCACCTGGGGCGCGGTGATCGGGGTCGCGGCGTGGATCGTTTCCCGGAGCCGGGATTGAGCCCCCGGTGCCGGCGTCGACCGCCGCCGTGATCAACGGCCCGCTGATTATCTCGGTTTCGGCGGGCTATCTCGCCCTGCTGTTCGCACTGGCGTACTGGGCCGAGCGGCGCGCGGATCAGGGTCGTTCCGTGATCGCAAGCCCGACCGTCTACGCCTTGTCCCTCGCGGTCTACTGCACCGCCTGGACCTTCTACGGCAGTGTCGGACGCGCCACCGCGACCGGCGTCAGCTTTCTCACGATCTATATCGGGCCGACCCTAATCGCTCTTCTGTGGGGCTCGATGCTGTTGAAGATGGTGCGCGTGAGCAAATCACAGCGCATTACCTCGATCGCGGATTTCATCGCCTCCCGCTACGGAATGAGTCAGCTGCTCGGTGGACTGGTAACCGTGATCGCCGTAGTGGGCGTCATCCCCTACATCGCGCTACAGCTCAAGGCGATCGCGTGGAGCTTCACCATCCTGGAGAAATACCCGCTGGTGCAGATGCCGACGCCGCTGGAGCTGCCTTTCTGGCAGGACACCGCGTTTGTCGTGGCGCTCTCGCTCGCGGCTTTCACGATCCTCTTCGGCACCCGACACCTGGACGCGAGCGAGCGTCATGAGGGGCTGGTTGCGGCCATTGCGTTCGAGTCCATCGTCAAGCTCTTGGCTTTTCTCGCCGTTGGCCTGTTCGTCACCCTCGGCCTGCTGGGGATCGGCGGGCCCGAGCTCCCGCCCGCCGCCGAGCCCGCCCGCGTCGCCCCGCTGCTGGATCCGTCCATCGGTCCGTTCGAGAACTGGTTCGCGATCTCGCTGCTGTCCGCCTTTGCGGTCATGCTGCTGCCGCGCCAATTCCAGGTGGCGGTAGTCGAGAACAGCGACGAGCGTCACCTGCAACGGGCGATCTGGCTGTTTCCGCTGTATCTGCTGCTGATCAACCTGTTCGTTATTCCGATTGCGATCGCCGGCCTGCTCACCTTCCCCGACGGCAGTATCGACGCGGATACCTTCGTGCTGACCGTCCCCATGGCCTACGAACGTCCGTGGCTTGCGCTCGCGGTGTTCGTCGGCGGACTTTCCGCGGCCACCAGCATGGTCATTGTGGAGACCATCGCGCTCTCGACCATGGTCAGCAACGATCTGGTGCTGCCCGCCCTGCTACAGCGTTGGCACGGGCAATCGCCACGATCGGATGTGGGCAAGCTGTTGCTCGCGATACGACGCGGCGCGATCGTCGGCATCCTGTTGCTGGGGTATCTCTACTATCGACTGGCCGGCGAGGCCTATGCGCTGGTCGCCATCGGGTTGATCAGCTTTGCGGCGGTGGCCCAGTTTGCGCCGGCGGTGATCGGCGCCCTGTACTGGCGCGGAGGTACCCGAGAGGGGGCGCTGGCCGGCCTGGGCACCGGTTTTGTGCTCTGGATCTATACCTTGCTGCTGCCCTCGTTCGCCAAGTCGGGCTGGCTGCCGGCGGATTTTCTCGAATCCGGTCCGTTCGGACTGTCGTTGCTCAAGCCGCAGGCGCTCTTGGGACTCGACGGATTCAGCGAGATCACCCATTGCCTGATCTGGAGCCTCACCGGCAACATTGCAGCCTTCCTGGTGGTGTCGAGCCTACGCACGCCGAATGCGGCCGAGGCGGCTCAGGCCAGTGCCTACGTGGATGCGTTGAAACACGCGCGTCCGGCAGGTGTTCCACTATGGCGCGGTAGCGCCGAGATTTCCGAGCTGATGGCGCTGGCGACGCGTTTTCTCGGGGCCGAGCGCACCCGCGCGGCATTCGTCGGCTA
>JBGSTR010000634.1:0-10161 GCA_041736365.1 Chromatiaceae bacterium
GGATCACGCGGCAGACGTAGCGCGGACAGGCCTCGGGGGCCTCCAGCGCAACCTCGACACGATCGGCAATGACGGGCTCGACCGATGAGGTCCGCGGCCCTTGCAACGGGGCGCGATTGACCACCCCAACCTCGCGGGCGATACCCGCAACGCTGAGACAATCGCCCCGATCGGGGGTCAGATCCACCTCGATGCAGTGGTCGTCCAGTGCCATCCAGTCCCGGAAATCCTCGCCCACCGGCGCGTCGGCGGGAAGCGGCAGGATGCCCTCGGAGGACTCGGCAAGCCCAAGCTCGGCGGCCGAGCAGATCATGCCGAACGACTCGATGCCGCGCAGCTTGGCACGCTTGATCGCCATGCCGCCGGGGAGCCGGGCCCCGACCGTGGCGACGGGAACGCGCATGCCTGCGGCGACGTTCGCGGCACCGCAGATGATCTGCAGCGGCTCGTCACCACCAATGTCTACCGTGCACACCCGGAGCTTCTCGGCATCCGGGTGCGCCGCAATGGCTTGCACCAAACCGACTACCACGCCATCGAAGGCCGGGGCGGCGGGCTCCACCGAGTCGACCTCCAGTCCCGCCATGGTGAGCTGATCGGCCAGGGTCTGGGTATCGACGGGCGGGTTCACCCACTCCCGCAGCCACGCCTCACTGAATCGCATTGCCCGGTTTCCTGTGCGATGACCTCACCGACTATGCTGCGGCAAGGCCTTTACTGAATGTGAAATCGATCGGCTGCTAGGCAAATTGCCGCAGGAACCTCAGATCATTGTCGAAGTAGAGGCGGATGTCGTCGATGCCGTAGCGCAGCATGGCGAGACGCTCGACGCCCATGCCGAAGGCATAGCCGAGATAGCGGTCGGGGTCGATGCCGACATGCCGGAATACCTCCGGATAGACCATGCCGCAGCCCAGCACCTCGAGCCATCCCGACTGCTTGCACACCCGGCAGCCCGCGCCCCCACACATCACGCACTGGATGTCGACCTCGGCGGAGGGCTCGGTGAACGGAAAATAGGACGGCCGAAAGCGCAGCTCGAGGTCGCGCTCGAAGAAGTTGCGCAGAAAGTCGTAGAGCACGCCCTTGAGGTCGGCGAAGCTTACCTGCTCGTCGACCAGGAGGCCCTCGACCTGATGAAACATCGGCGTGTGCGTCAGGTCGGAATCACAGCGATAGACGCGTCCGGGTGCAATCACCTTCAGCGGTGGCGCCTGCTCCTGCATCACCCGAATCTGCACCGGCGAGGTATGGGTGCGCAGAAGCAGCTCCGCATCGAAATAGAAGGTGTCGTGCATGGCCCGGGCAGGATGGTGCTCCGGGATATTGAGGGCCTCGAAGTTATGATAGGCGTCCTCTACCTCGGGGCCCTCAACCACCGCGAACCCGGCGTTCGCGAACAGCCGTTCGATGCGCCGCAGGGTGCGCGTGATGGGATGCAGACCGCCCGGACGCTGACCGCGCCCCGGAAGGCTGACGTCGATGCGCTCGGATAGCAGACGGCTTTCGAGCGACGCCTCCTCAAGCACTTGCTTGCGCGCCTCCAACGCGCTCTGAACCGTCGCCTTGGCCTGGTTAATCAACTGGCCCGCGGCGGGTCGTTCCTCCTTCGGCAGCGTGCCGAGCTGCTTCAACAGCGCGGTCAGCTCACCGCTCTTGCCGAGGTAGCGCACGCGCACCTCATCGAGGGCCGAGATGTCGGTGGCTTCGGCGATGGCGCGCAACGCGGCCTCGCGCAGGGGGTCGATTCCGAAATCGGTTGCTTCGCTCATGCTCAAGTCTTCTGTCCAGGTGCGCAGCAGCGCAACAAAAAAGGGAAAGACCGGGGCCTTTCCCTTCTCGCGTCGGCACAGACGAACCGACTAGCGGCCGGACTAGGCCAAGGCCGCCTTCGCCTGATCCGCAAGCGCGGCAAAGGCGACGTCGTCGTGGTAGGCGATATCGGCCAGGATCTTGCGATCGACCGCGACGCCGGCCTTCTTCAGTCCGTCGATCATCCGGCTATAGGACAATCCATTGTTGCGCGCCCCGGCGTTGATGCGCGCAATCCAGAGCGCGCGAAACTGGCGCTTCTTCTGGCGACGATCGCGATAGGCGTATTGACCCGCCTTGATGACAGCCTGCTTGGCGACCCGGAACACCCTGCTCCGGGCACCATAATAGCCCTTGGCGTCCTTGAGGATTTTTTTGTGACGGGCATGTGCGGTTACACCGCGTTTTACGCGTGGCATGACAAATCTCCGATTTCAAGTGACAACTAGCAGTACGGAATCATCCGCTGGGCTGCTCTTACATCCGCCTTGTGGAGCGTATTGGGCGCGCGCAGGTGGCGCTTCCGCTTGGTGCTCTTCTTGGTGAGGATGTGGCGCCGGTGAGACGCGTTGCACTTGATTGCACCGGAGGCGTTGCGTGTAAAACGCTTCGCGGCTCCGCGATTCGACTTTAGCTTGGGCATATTCTCTTCACTCCGCAATTTGCAAATGTTGTAACGCGACGAAACCAAGACCGGAACCTGCACGTGCCCGCGTTTGCGACATCGCGTCGCTCCCGCCGTACTGATATCGGTCGAGGGTCGCTATCTCTTTTTGGGACCCAGCACCATGACCATCTGCCGCCCTTCCATCTGCGGCTGCTGCTCCACGATGCTGACCGTGGCCAAGTCCGTTTCCACGCGCTGGAGCAATTCCAAGCCCAACTCGCGATGCGCATGCTCGCGCCCGCGAAAACGCATGGTGACCTTCGCCTTGTCCCCTTCAGCGAGGAAACGCGTCAGGTTGCGTAGTTTTACCTGATAGTCTCCCTCGTCCGTCCCTGGCCGGAATTTGATCTCCTTAACCTGAACCTGCTTCTGCTTCTTCTTCGCCTCGTTCTTTTTCTTCTTCTCGTCGAAGAGAAATCTCCCGAAATCCATGAGTCGGCAAACCGGTGGATCCGCATTGGGTACGATCTCGACGAGATCCATACCCGCCTCTTCGGCCATCACCAGGGCCTCACGCAAGGCAACGACTCCAACCTGATTCCCGTCCGCGCCGATCAGTCGTACATCGGGTACGTTGATTTCTCGGTTGACGCGGTTTCTCTTTGATGCAGCGATAGCAAATTCCTCCAAATGCACAAAGAAAAACGACCGGTCGGACCGACAACCGCTTTCTCGCGGCTGCCCGCCCCGATCCGGACGTTAGTGTGCTCGGCTCGCCACCTCGTCGCTCAACCGCCCGGCGAAGGTATCCAGGTCGAGCGATCCAAGGTCCTGACCCTTACGGTCGCGAACGGCCAGCGAGCGAGTCTCGACCTCGCGGTCGCCGACAACGAGCAAATAGGGCACCCGTTGTAGGGTGTGCTCGCGGATTTTAAAGCCGATCTTCTCGTTTCTCAAGTCCGATTCCACGCGGAAGCCTTTGTCTCGCAAAGCCTTAGCCACGCCGGTCGCATACTCGGCCTGGCGATCGGTGATATTCAGGACTACGGCCTGCTGGGGAGAGAGCCACAGCGGAAGCTGGCCGGCATAGTGCTCGATCAGGATTCCGATGAAACGCTCAACCGATCCCAGGATCGCGCGGTGGATCATCACCGGGACCTGCTTGCTGTTGTCCTCGGCGATGTAGTGCGCCCCCAGCCGACCGGGCATGGAGAAATCCACCTGGATGGTCCCGCACTGCCAGGCGCGGCCAAGACTGTCGTGCAGGGTAAACTCGATCTTGGGCCCGTAGAAGGCGCCCTCCCCCGGCTGAACACGGTACTCGAGCCCCTTGGCGTCCAGGGCTTCGGCGAGTGCCTTTTCGCCCTTGTCCCACAGCGCATCCGCTCCGACCCGCTTCTCGGGGCGCAGCGAAAGGGCCAGCACGATGTCCGTAAATCCGAAGTCGCGATAGGTCTCGAACACCATGTCGATCAGGGTCGCGACCTCGTCCTGGAGTTGATCTTCCGAGCAGAAAATGTGCGCATCGTCCTGGGTAAAGCGGCGTGCGCGCATCAAGCCGTGCAGCGTCCCCGAGGGCTCGTTGCGATGCACGACGCCGAACTCGGCGATGCGCAGCGGCAGGTCGCGGTGGCTCTTCAAGCCCTGGTTGTAGAGCTGGATGTGACCCGGGCAGTTCATCGGCTTGATGGCGTAATCCCGGTCGTCGAGATGGGTGGTAAACATGCCGTCGGCAAACTTGTCCCAGTGCCCCGAACGCTCCCATAGGGATCGGTCCAGCAACTGGGGCGTCTCGACCTCCTGGTAGCCGTACTCGCTGAGCTTCTCGCGCATGTACTGCTCGGCCAGGCGATAGATGATGCGGCCCTTCGCGTGCCAGAAGGCCATCCCCGGGGCCTCCTCCTGGAAGTGGAACAGGTCGAGCTGCTTGCCGAGCTTGCGGTGATCGCGCTTCTCCGCCTCCTCCAGCCGATGCAGGTAGGTCTTGAGCTCCTTCTTGTCGCGCCAGGCGGTGCCGTAGATGCGCTGCAGCATGGCGTTGCGCGAGTCCCCGCGCCAATAGGCGCCGGCCACCTTCATCAGCTTGAACCCGTCGCCGAGCTTGCCGGTGCTCGGCAGGTGGGGCCCGCGGCACACGTCGAACCAATCGCCCTGGCGATAGATCGAGACCTCCTCGCCCTCGGGGATGATGTCCTCGATGATCTCGACCTTGTAGGTCTCGCCGAGGTCGGCAAACAAGCGTTTCGCCTCTTCCCGTCCCCAGACCTCGCGCGTCAGCGGCAGATCGCGCTTGACGATCTCGCGCATGCGCTGCTCGATCTGCTCCAGATCGTCCGGGGTGAATGGCTCGGCACGGGCGAAGTCGTAGTAGAAACCGTTCTCGATCGCCGGGCCGATGGTTACCTGGGTGCCCGGGTAGAGCTCCTGGACCGCCTGCGCCATCACGTGAGCGGCGTCGTGGCGCAGCAGCTCGAGCGCGTCGTCCTCGTCCCGTACGGTAACGATCGCCAGCTCGGCGTCGCGGTCCACTCGATACGATGTATCGACGAGGCGGCCGTCGACCCGTCCGGCCAGGGCCGCCTTGGCGAGCCCGGGGCCGATGGACGCGGCAACTTCGTGCACGGTCACGGCGCCATCGAAATCGCGGGCGGAGCCGTCGGGAAGGGTGATGCGGGGCACGGGGCAAGTCCTCGGGGATTCAGTGGTGATCCATACCAGGGACCACATGACGCACAGGCAACAAACGAAAGGCCGCCGGACACCAGCGGGAAGCCGCCCGCATGCTGGACATCACCTGGGCGATGGCCAAGGGCTGGAAGCTCCCGGCTGGCAGCGGGCGGCCGGAATTTGGTAGGCGCGATTGGACTCGAACCAACGACCCCCACCATGTCAAGGTGGTGCTCTAACCAGCTGAGCTACGCGCCTGTCGTCGAGAGCGGGGAATGATACAGACCCAACGACCGTGGGCGCAAGCGCGCGTTACCCGGCGCAACCGCGCCTTGGGACCCGGCTATACTGCGCGGGCACTCCAAAACCACACTTAACAGCGCCGACCACCAAGAAAATCCAATGACCACCATCAGGCAAGCCGACTTCATCCAGAGCATCGCCGACGCCCTGCAGTTCATCTCCTACTACCACCCGAAGGACTACATTCAGTCGCTGGCCGCGGCCTACGCGGCCGAGGAATCGCCGGCCGCCAAGGACGCGATGGCGCAGATCCTGGTCAACTCGCGCATGTGCGCCGAGGGACACCGGCCGATCTGTCAGGACACCGGCCTGGTGGTGGTCTTCCTGAAGATCGGGATGGACGTGCGCTGGGACGCGGAGCTGAGCGTTCAGGCAATGGTCGACGAGGGCGTGCGCCAAGCCTACGGCAATGCGGATAATCTGCTGCGCGCCTCGATGGTGTCCCCACCGATCGGCGCGCGCAAGAACACCGGCGACAACACCCCGGCGGTGGTCCACATGGAGCTGGTGCCGGGGGACGAGGTCGAGGTGCGGCTGGCCGCCAAGGGCGGCGGCTCCGAGAACAAATCCAAGTTCGCCATCCTGAACCCGAGCGACGACCTCGTCGCCTGGGTGCTGAAGACCGTGCCGACCATGGGTGCCGGCTGGTGCCCGCCGGGGATGCTCGGGATCGGGATTGGCGGCTCGGCCGAAAAGGCGATGCTGCTGGCCAAGGAGGCCCTGATGGAGGACATCGACATCCAGGAGGTCAAGGCTCGCGGGGCCTCCGACCCCATCGAGGAGCTGCGCCTGGAGCTGTATGAAAAGGTCAATGCCTTGGGTATCGGCGCCCAGGGACTCGGCGGTCTGACCACCGTGCTCGACGTCAAGATCCGCACCTACCCGACCCACGCTGCCTCGCTGCCGGTGGCGATCATCCCCAACTGCGCGGCGACCCGACACATCGAATTCACGCTCGACGGGTCCGGGCCGGCAACCCTGACCCCGCCTGATCTCGACGACTGGCCGAACATTGCCTGGGACGCCGCCGCCGGCGCCACCCGGGTCGACCTCGACCAAGTGACCCGCGAGCAGATCGCGACCTGGAAGCCGGGCGATCGGCTGCTGCTGAACGGCCGACTGCTGACCGGACGCGATGCCGCCCACAAGCGCATCGTGGATCTGCTCGACCGCGGCGAGTCGCTGCCCCCGGGCGTCGACCTGACCAATCGATTCATCTACTACGTAGGCCCGGTAGACCCGGTGCGCGACGAGGTGGTCGGCCCCGCCGGCCCCACCACCGCGACGCGCATGGACAAGTTCACCGAGCAGATGCTCGACCAGACGGGATTGATCGGCATGGTCGGCAAGGCCGAACGCGGACCGCTGGCGATCGAGGCCATTCGGCGGCACGGCGCCGTCTACCTGATGGCGGTGGGAGGCGCCGCCTACCTGGTGGCCAAGGCGATCAAAGGGTCTCGACTCGTGGCCTTCGAGGATCTCGGCATGGAGGCGATTCGGGAATTTGAGGTCCGCGACATGCCGGTCACCGTCGCGGTCGACAGCCGCGGCGAGTCGGTGCACGTCACCGGGCCGCGCGAATGGCGCAGTCGCATCGGCAAGATCCCGGTCGAGGTCGTCTAGGAAAAACCGCTTTACCGCGTTTCCCGTCCGAGCCAGGGATGGCCCGGCCCGTTCAAGCGCCGCTTGCGCGGCCGAATCACCGATAACACAACACCCGAGGAGCACCCACCATGACCACCTATCAAGGCCTGCGTATCCATAAAGACGACCAAGGTCACCGCGCCGAAATCGAGACCCTGGACAAGCCGACACCCGCCGACGGCGAGGTGCTGGTGCGCGTTCAGTACTCCGCCGTCAACTACAAGGATGCGCTGGCCGGCACCGGCAAGGGCAAGATCCTGAAGACCTTTCCGCTGGTGGGGGGGATCGACGCGGCGGGCGTGGTGGAGGCGTCCAACGATCCGCGCTATGGCGTTGGCGACGCGGTGATCGCCACCGGATGGGGGTTGAGCTTCGATCACGACGGTGCGTATGCCGAATATCTTTGCGTGCCCGCCGATTGGCTGGTGCCGATGCCCGACGGACTGGCTGCGCGCGAGGCCATGATCCTCGGCACCGCCGGCTTCACCGCAGCGCTGGCGGTCCACCGTATGCTGACCAACGGGCAGCGCCCCGACATGGGACCGATCCTGGTCACCGGCTCCACCGGCGGCGTCGGCTCGATGGCGGTCGCGATCTTCGCCAAGCTCGGCTACGAAGTGACCGCGATCTCCGGCAAGCCGGATCTGCACGAGTGGCTGCACAAGCTCGGGGCAACCGAAATCCTGGGTCGGGACGCCTTGGCGGAGGCCAAGCGACCGCTGGAAAAGGCGCGCTGGGGTGGTGCCGTGGACAATGTCGGCGGTGAGCTGCTGGAGCAGATCACGCGTACGGTCGGTCCTTGGGGCAATATCGCCAGCATCGGGCTCGCCGGCGGGCATACGCTCAACACCACCGTCATGCCGTTCATTCTGCGCGGCGTGAGCCTGCTCGGCTGTAATTCGGTCGACGTGCCCTACCCGCTCCGTGCCGAGCTGTGGCAACACCTGGCCGGGGATTGGCGGCCTGCCGGGTTGGACGGAATGGCGAGCGAGCAGGTCGGTCTCGACGGCCTCGCCGACGTATTCGAGCGCATGCTCGCCGGCGGCATCCACGGGCGGATTCTCGTCGACCTTTCCGCTCACTGAGCTTTCCACCACATCAATCGATCGGCGTTTCATTCCGCAAACGCTGATCGATTCCGCCCCGCCACCGTCTTTGACGGCCGCGCCCGCCGCGACCGTGGCGTTCGCGCATCGTATCCCTTCTTTGTCGCGGGTTCGCAACGTTGCTGTAAGGCGTCTGATCCAAGTAGATCTCTGACATCACAAGTCGGAATTTGCCGACGATACGGATCAGATTTGGCCGATCTTTAAACCAACCGCTGCGATCTAGTATTCCTGCCACGAGGACCGATACGGCGGTCGCAAGGGCATCAACCCCTTTGTATCCAGCCATTTGGCCGCCTCGCAACGGACGCGGCGCCGGTGATTCTTGCGGCACCGTGCCACTTAAGCGCACTGGTATCGATAAAGAGGATTGAGATGAACAAGCAAAATGTCATGCATCTGGCGATGTTCGGAATCACGGGCTTGGCGTTTGGCTCACTGTCACCGGCAGCCCTGGCGGTCACCGCCGATGATGTGGTCTGCAACGGCTGCGTGCAGTCGTCGGACATTGCGAACGGCACCGTCAACGGGGTCGACCTGGCGTCCGACATCCTGCTCGGAAAGAACAACGCGGGCGGCCGACTGCGTGTCCGTACGACGGTCAACAGCAATGCGGTCATATTCGAGGCGGACGGCCGCACGGCGGGTGCCGGCGCGGTTCGAGTTGGCCGGGGAGGATCGGCCACGACCAACGAGAACACGGACCTGTTCGTGATCGATCCCGACTTCAGCTCCAACGAAACCGAGCCGGTCCTGCAAATGGATGCCTCGGTGGGCAGCCTGACGCTCGGCTCGGGGAGCTCGGTCACCCCCGGGGAGGGCGGCGAGGTCTTCGTCGAGAACGGTTCGGGCGCAACCAACGTCTGGCTGTACGGCACTGGACAGGCTTTCCTGGGCAGTTTCGGAACCTCGGGAAGCCTTAGCCTCGACAACGGCACGGGGAGCTGGAGCTCGATCGTTCTCTCAGGCTCGAGCGGCAACTTAACCAACCAATTCGGCGGCAATGGTCTGGTCAAGGCCTGGGCGCGGATCAACGCGAATGGCACGGTCGCGAGCTGCTACCGCTGCAACGCCGCGGCGGCGGAGACCCAGAGCCTCGGCACGGGGTTCTACGAGGTGGACTTCACGCCGGTCGGCACCGACATCTCCAGCCGTCCCTGGAGCTGCTCCCTAGGCACCGGCGCCGTGTTCGGCGCCATCGGTCAGATCGGCTGCGTGCAGCGTTCCGGTGACCCGAGCTCGCTCTTTGTCGACATCAGGGGCACGACCGGACTCGGCGCCGATCAGGCCTACACGGTAGTCGTCTACTGATTGAAGTGATCGAGCAGCCCGCAAAGGCCGGCAGTCGAACGGGAGTAGGTCCGGCGTCGGCCGCGTGAGCGCCGACGCCATCCCGCCGAGGAAGGTCGGATGGGCTAGCAATGGTCGTTTGCCCGCCGCGTCCCCGGCGCTGGTCAAGCCTCGGGAACGGCACCAAAACAACACCAGGAGACGAGATATGAACAAACGCTATTGGTTGGCCACCCTACTCGCCGCTGCGGCCGCGACCTCGGCCGCATCCGCCGCGGATCAGGCGACGCCTGCGCTCGTCGCGGTGGACGGGGACGCCATTACGGTGGTCGCCGACGGCACGCCACTCAAGGAGTTGCTTGCCCGCTTGCGCGACCTGGGCGGGTTTTCGCTGGTGGAGAGCGCCGCGCCGATGCAGCGCCCGGTCACCGCCCGCTTGGACCGGGTTTCGTGGCGCGAGGGGTTGGCGGAGCTGCTCCAGGGATATCGCTACGCGCTCGCCATGGACCCGGCGACCAACCGGCCGAGCACGCTGGTAATTCTTTCCTCCGAGGTTGCGCGACCCGCTGTCGGGGAGCGGACCGAGGTCTCGGCGAGCGCGGCGGAAGTCGCCGGTCCGGCGGTGGAAAACCCCGCTCCCAAGGTGATCGAGTCGAGCCTTGAGGAGGCGACCCGCTTGGCCAACGAGCTGGCCGCCCGGCAGGAGGATCCGCTGGCCTACGCCATGCGTTC
>JBGSTR010000654.1:0-7760 GCA_041736365.1 Chromatiaceae bacterium
GTCACTGAGGGTGAGCCGGACGGTCGCCGGCGTGTCGGACGAGCGCGAGCACGCAAGCGCCGATGGCGTGCTCTTGATCGCGGAGGCCTTGAGCTTCGCGGCCCACAAGCACCGCGACCAGCGGCGCAAGGACCTCGCCGCCACACCCTACATCAACCATCCGATCGCGTTGTTTCACCTGTTGTCCGTGGAGGCGAGCATCTCGGACCCGGTGGTTTTATGCGCCGCGCTGCTGCACGACACGCTGGAGGATACGCACACGACGGCCGAAGAGCTGGAAGCGCGCTTCGGCCCCGGTATCCGCGGCGTTGTGCTGGAGCTTACCGACGACAAGTCGCTGGCGAAGGCCGAGCGTAAGCGCCGCCAGGTGATCCATGCCGGCCGAGCAAGCCGGCCGGCGCGACTGGTCAAGCTGGCGGACAAGACCTGCAACCTCAGAGACATCACGGCCAGCCCGCCGCTCGGTTGGGGGCGGGCCCGGTGTTGCGAGTACTTCGATTGGGCCGGCGAGGTAGTGGCGCAGATACGCGGCACCCACGCTTGCTTGGAAGCCCTGTTCGACGAGGTCTATGCCCGCCGCCCGAGCGACTAAGCGACCGCGTCGCTGCCGGGGGTGATCGGCGTCGTCGCGCCCTGATGCGGGTGCTGTGGCGTGCGAAACCAGCTCAGCTTTTCGCGGAGCTGGACGACGTCGCCGACGATGACCAGCGTCGGCGGTTGCGGCGGATCTGCGGCGACCACGCTCATGATGTTCGCGAGCGTCCCGGAGTAGACGCGTTGCATGTGGGTGGTCCCCTGTTGGACCAATGCCACCGGGCGCTCGGGCGGTGCGCCGTGCTCGATCAGCTGGTCGACGATGGTCGCCAGGCCCACCAGCCCCATGTAGAAGACCACCGTTTGGCCCGGCTGCGCGAGCTGCGGCCAGTTCAGGTTCATGGTGCCGTCCTTGAGGTGGCCGGTCACGAAGGTGACCGATTGGGCGTAGTCCCTGTGGGTCAGCGGGATGCCGCTGTAGCTCGCGCAGCCTGCGGCCGCGGTGATGCCGGGCACCACCTGGAAGGGGATGCCCTCGGCCGCCAGGGTGTCGATCTCTTCGCCGCCGCGTCCGAAGATGAACGGGTCGCCGCCTTTGAGCCGCAGCACGCGGTGCCCGTCTTTAGCCAAGTCGGCGAGCAGCCGGTTGATCTCCTCCTGGCGCATCGTATGGTGATTTCGCTCCTTGCCGACGTAGACGCGCCGCGCGTCGCGGCGGGTCAGGCTCAGGATCGGCTCGGCCACCAGACGGTCGTAGACGACGACGTCGGCCTGTTGCATCAGGCGCAGCGCGCGGAAGGTGAGCAGATCCGGGTCGCCGGGTCCGGCGCCGACCAGATAGACCTCGCCGATGTCCGTCTCCGGACCCGCGGACTCCAGCTCCCGCTCCATGACGGCCTGCGCCTCCTCGATCTGACCCGAGAAGATGCGCTCGGCCACCGCGCCTTCCAGCACCCGGTCCCAGAAACGGCGGCGGTCGACCTGTCTGGCGAAGCGTTGTTTCACGCGCTCGCGGTACTGCGCGCACAGGGTCGCAAGCTGTCCATAGCCCGCCGGGATCATGGATTCGAGTCGGGTCCGGAGCAAGCGGGCCAACACCGGCGACGCCTTGCCGGTGGACACGGCGACGACTACCGGCGAGCGGTCGATGATCGAGGGCAGTAGGAAGGTGCAGGCCTCGGGGTCGTCGACCACGTTGACCGGGATGTCCCGCTCCCCCGCGAGGTCGGCGATGCGGCGGTTGATCCCGCGGTCGTCGGTGGCCGCCACGATTAAGCGCATGCCGGCGACATCGTCGTCTTGGAAGGCGCGCGCCTCGTGGAGCAGCTCGCCGGCGGCCACCAGCCCCGCCAGGGTCGGCGAGACGGTTGGAGACACGAGTTTCACCGCCGCTCCGGCACGCAGCAGGCTGGTTACCTTGCGCAATGCGGTCTCGCCGCCCCCAACCACGAGGCAAGGTTTGCCGGCGACAGCTTGAAAGATCGGAAGGTAATCCATGGTCATCGTCATTGCTTGCAGGCGTGCCGTTGAGATGATTTCAAATAGTCCTTAATATACTTAAATACTTGGAGATATGGTAGGGCGACAAATTGGTCAACGAGATCGACTCGGAGGCTTTGCGACACCGGATGCGTGGCGACGACGACGTCCTCGTGGTGGACATCCGCACGCCCGCGGAGGTTGCCCAGGGGTTCATTCCGAACGCGACTCGACTGCCGATGCATCTCCTGCCGCTGCGAATGAACGAGCTTCCGAAGGACCGCGACGTCGTGCTCTATTGTCGCAGCGGGGCGCGCTCCTACCAGGCTTGCGCGTACCTGGCGCAGCAAGGCTACGAGCGCGTATAGAACCTGCGCGGCGGAATCATCGCCTGGGCTCGGCACGGTTTCGAGATCGCCGCGGCAGAGCGCTGACCCGCCAACTCGGGGGGGCGCTCCGGAGCTACGGAGGGACGATTCGCTACTTGCCTTTTCGATCGCGTTGGCCTGAAAATAGGTGTTCCTGTTTTTTCTCATATTCTAAAGCAGAAGAATTTCGGAGGTTTCGAATGGCTGATTTCGACCAAGAGCTGGACGCCAGCGGCTTGAACTGTCCGCTGCCGATCTTGCGCGCCAAGAAGACCCTGAACGCCATGGATGCGGGCCAGGTTCTGCATATCATCGCGACCGATCCGGGTTCAGTGAAGGATTTCGACGCCTTCGCCAAGCAGACCGGGAACGACCTGATCGAGTCCAAGGAAGAGGGCGGCAAATTCCATTTCCTGATCAAGAAGGCCTAACCTCCTGATTCGTAAAACCTTAACCGCTTAGGAGGACCCGATGGACGACAAGAAGCTTGCCATCATCGCTACCAAAGGCTCGCTCGACTGGGCCTATCCCCCGTTCATTCTGGCGTCCACCGCGGCGGCGCTGGGCTACGAGACCCAAATCTTCTTCACCTTTTACGGTTTGCAGCTGTTGAAGAAGAAGCTCGCGCTTGAGGTCACGCCGCTCGGCAACCCCGGGATGCCAATGCCGATGGGCATGGACAAATGGTTTCCGGTGCTCGGCATGACGCTGCCCGGCATGCAGGGCATGATGACCGCGATGATGAAGAAGAAGATGAAGGACAAGGGCGTGGCCAGCGTCGACGAGCTGCGCGAGCTGTGCCAGGAGGCCGAGGTCAAGCTGATCGCGTGTCAAATGACCGTCGATCTCTTCGACATGGACCAATCCGAGTTCATCGACGGCGTCGAGTACGCCGGTGCGGCCGCATTCTTCGAGTTTGCCGGCCAGAGCGATATCTGCCTCTATATCTGATCTCGCTCCGATCGACCCCGAAAACGCCGCCCCATGGGCGGCGTTTTCATTTTCGGAGCCCCGATTTCGGATCGACGGACGGGCTGAGCTGTCGCGAGAAACGTCGGCTTCCCCGGCCGACAACGGTGGCTCCAGGGCCACCGTTACCGATATCCGCGGACGCGCCGCGGGGGTCGGGGAATCAGAACACCTTCACCAGCTCGATGCCGACCAGCTGGGCGTCCATCTCATAGTTGCCGTCGAGCGCGTCCGTGCCGTTGCTGCCGCCACCCGTGTAGGGCGTGGCACTGCGGTAGTTGCGGGTGTTGGTCTTGATATACATGTATCCGGCCTCCAGCGACAAGCCGCCGCCGAGGTCCTGGGCCACACCGAGGCTGAAGAGCTGGCGGTCGTTGTCCGGGACGCGTGCACTGAAATAATCGTCGCCCTGTCCGGTCTCGTCGTAGGAGTAGCCGAAGCGAAGCTGGGTCGCCGGGAGGACCTGATACGTAAAGCCAAGGCGATAGGCGTTGGCGTCGCTCCAGTCATTCGTGTCGCTGAAGATCTCCGCACCGGTCTGCCTGCCCTTGACATTGAGCTTTTGGAATTCGCTCCAGCCCGTGAGCGTCCAGTCGAATTCCGCCGCCAGGGCGTCGGTGAAGGCGTAGCGCACACCGACCTGCACGCGCCACGGCAGGTCGACGTCCACCTCCGCCGTTTGTCCGGGTTGGATGCGGCCTGCGGCGACCAACGCCTGGCTCAGCGGGGTGTAGGTGCCTTCGACGTTGAGGGTCGCGGCGGAACGGAAGGCCGCACCCACGCTCAAGGCGTCGCGCTGGTAAAGTGCACTCAGGTTGAAGCCGAGCCCGGTCCCGTCGCCGGCGAGCCGACCGACGTTGGAGTCGAGGTTCGCGGTCTTGGCCCAATAGATATCGAGACCCGCGCCAATGCTGGTGTGATCGGTAACGCGATAGGCCGCCGTCGGCACGAAATCCAGCACCTGAAGCTTACTTTGGGTCGGATGATTACCGGTCGGGACTGTGACCGACCCCAGAGGGGTCGGGAAGGTTGCCGTTTGGCTCAGTTTCGGAAACGTACCGATCTGCCAACGCGTCTCCAGACCGAACGGGGCGTTCACGCCCAGTCCGGCGCGCCACTGATCATTGATCTTAATCGCCGCCTGAATCAGCGGGATTGCGACCCAGCTCGCATCGTCGCCGTCGTGACTGCCGCTGGCGGTCGTGACCGAGAAGCTTGGGCTGACGAATGCCCCGCCGACCGAGAGGCTCGATTGATCGTGAAAGCCCATCGCCGCCGCGTTGTAGGGAATGGCCCCGATCTCGACTGGATTCGCCACCAATGCGTTGGCGGTGCCGATACCGGCCACCGAGACCTCCGGCAACGAGAATCCCGATGCGAACGCGGCCTGTTGGGCTCCGAGGGCCGCGGCTGCGACGACGGCGGCAACGGTATAACCGCTCTTATGATGCATGGCGTGCTCCTATTGCTTGCGAGTGTTGTGGCGGAAGACCGACGGATACGCGACTCCTGTATTTTTTTTGCCCCGACGCCGAATTTGCGGGGTGGGTCGCGACGTCCGCTGAACGACTAGCGGTCGGAGGGCGCTAGACCGGTGTTCCGGGAGCCAACGCCTTGGAATCAAGAGAGACTTTAGGCGAAGTGGGCACGAATTTCCAGTTTATTTGTTGCGCTAACGAATCAGTGATAAAAAAGACACAGCTTGCCCGTTCCGCCGGATGCGGGGGTGGCGGAATCAGGACGATCGAATCCCCTTGTCGGCGCTTTCCCGGCATCAGAAAATTGTGTTATAAGGATTTTTTATTTACTCATTGAATGGGGATGGGTCTGGATGGCTGATCGCAGACTCCAGGTGTTCCACACGGTAGCCAGGTTGTTGAGCTTCACGAAGGCGGCTGAGAACCTGCACATGACCCAGCCGGCGGTGACCTTTCAGGTGCGCCAGCTGGAGGAGCACTTCAACACCCGCCTGTTCGACCGCACCCACAATCGCATCAGCCTGACCGATGCCGGCCGCAAGGTGTTCGAGCACTCCGACCGGATCTTCGAGCTCTATGCGGAAATGGAAAACTCGGTCCGCGAGATCACCGGCGAGATCAGCGGTGCGCTAACCATCGGCGCCAGCACGACCATCGCCGAGTACATGCTGCCCACTCTGCTCGGGGACTTTAAAGAGCGTTTCCCGGACGTTGCCATCCATCTCAAGGTGGCCAACAGCGAGGGCATCGTCTCCATGGTCGAGAACAACACCATCGACTTGGGCGTGGTGGAATCGCCCGTAAGCAATAAGAACCTGGTCGTGGAGACCTGCAAGCAGGATCACCTTGTCGCCATCGTGCCGCCCGGACATCCACTCGCGGATGTCGAGCGCATCACCTTCCAAAGGCTCCTTGCGTATCCGTTTATCTGTCGCGAGGAGGGGTCGGGGACGCGCGAGGTGATCAGCGATTACTTGCTCCACACCCCGGATTGCAACGTGGCATTGAAGGTCGCGATGGAGCTGGGGAGTCCGGAGGCGGTCAAGGGCGCGGTCGAGGCGGGCATGGGGGTCTCGGTGGTATCTCGGGCGACGATCCAGAAGGAGCTACGGCTGCGCACGCTGGTGGCGGTGAACCTGGATCCGCCGCTCGACCGCCCATTTTCCTTCGTCCATCAAAAGCAGAAGTTTCGGCTCCGGGTCATGGAAGAGCTCTTGGAATTCGCGCGCTGCTACTGTCGAACCCACCAAGACGGGTAGTACAATCGTGTTTGCCGCGAGCCCTCTCGGCACCGCCGTAGCTCCAATTCGACATCCGTCTGTGGCTGCCTTGCGCGGCAGCGCGAGCATTACGTCGCTGGCGGCGGCAATGGGAGATCGGTTTTGTTGATTCAGGGGTCCGGTACCGGCGAGGAGGGCAGGCTCGTCAAGCTCTTTCGGCGCTTGGGGCCGGCCGAGCGGGAGACGCTGCTGGCATTTGCGATGTTCCTTGCCGAGCGGGCGTCGCTCCTCCCCGGCGACGAAGCTCCGCGTGAGCCCAGTCACCGGCCCCGCCCGGAGAACGAGTCGGTCGTCGCTGCCATCAAACGTTTGTCGCTAACCTACGAGATGCTCGATCGCGGCCCAATGCTCAATGAAACCTCCATGTTGATGTCGGCGCACGTGCTGCAAGGCCGTGGGGCCGCGGAGGTGATCGCGGAGCTCGAGTCGCTGTTCGAGCGTCACTACCAGGACTACCTGGCGAAAAATCGCTAGGAAGGCTAGTACCCGCTTCCATGCAGATCGTCGCCAATTGGTTTCGGCGCTATTTTTCCGACCCCCAAGTCGTATTTCTGGCGCTGCTGCTGCTCGTCTTCTTCGCCGTCGTCCTGACGATGGGAGATATGCTCGCGCCGGTGTTCGCGAGCGTCGTCATCGCCTACCTGCTGGAGGGCGTGGTCGGTTTTCTCGAGCAACGCGGTTGGCCGCGCCTGCCGAGTGTGCTCCTCGTCTATATGAGCTTTCTGTTCTATGTGGCGATGGTGCTTTTCGGCGTGATGCCGTTGGTCTCCCGGCAGGTCACCGAGCTGGTGCAACAAATGCCGACGATGATCTCCGAAGGTGCGAATCGCCTGACCGATCTGCCGGCCCTTTATCCGGACCTGGTCACGAACGAACAGATTGCGGAGCTGATCAACGCCATCCGTGCCGAAACCCTGTCGTTCGGCCAGCGTGTGCTTTCCTGGTCGCTCGCGAGCGTCGTCGGGATCATTACCATTGTGGTCTACATGATCCTGATGCCGCTCTTGGTGTTCTTCTTCCTGAAGGACAAGGACCTGATCATGGGCTGGTTCCGCCAGTTCATGCCCAAGCACCGGCGCATCGCCGACGACGTCTGGAGAGACGTCGACCGTCAGATCTCGAACTACGTCCGGGGCAAGTTCTGGGAAATTCTGATCATTTGGGGCGTCAGCTACGTCACCTTCTATTCGTTCGGGCTGAACTACTCGATGCTGCTGGCGGTGCTGGTGGGTCTTTCGGTGATCGTTCCCTTCGTCGGTGCATCGGTCGTCACCATACCGGTGCTGCTGATCGCCTGGTTCCAATGGGGGTGGTCGGCGCAGTTCGCCTGGCTGGCTGGTGCCTACTTCATCATCCAGGCGCTCGACGGCAACGTGCTCGTGCCGCTGCTTTTTTCCGAGGTGGTGGATCTGCACCCGGTCGCGATCATCGTGGCGATCCTGGTATTCGGGGGATTCTGGGGATTTTGGGGAATCTTTTTCGCCATTCCGCTGGCCACCCTGGTGCAGGCGATCCTAACCGCCTGGCCGCGTCCCGACAGCGATCCCGCGGCGGCTTGAGGCGCGCGGGCCGGCCTTGCGCCGGCCGGGGTGACTTGATGTCCTAGCTAAGCCCGCACATTCCGCTCGGACAGCAGCCGCCGGTGCCGCAGG
>JBGSTR010000705.1:0-11647 GCA_041736365.1 Chromatiaceae bacterium
GCGCGACGTGCCGGTGGACCTGGAGGCCGATCGCCTGGACTACGATCGCAACGCGGACGTGGTCACCATGCGCGGCGGGGTGGAGATCAATCAAGAAGAGCAGCGGCTGGAGGCGGACCGCTCTCGCTACGATCACCGCTCCGGCCAGGTCGACGCGGACGGCAACGTGCTGTTGCAGTACCCGGGCGTGCGCATCGCAGCGGACTCCGCCCAGTACAACCTGCAGACCAAGCAGGGAAGGCTGAGCAATCCCCGCTACCGGATGTACGGCAACGCCAATCTGCGGGGTACCGCCGACGAGGCCAAGATCCTCTCGCCGGAGCTCACCTCCTACCGTGGGATCACCTATACCACCTGCCCGCCGGGTCAGTCGGACTGGTCCATCAAGGCCGGGCGGCTCGAGCTCGACCACGCCAACGGCATGGGCACCGCCTACAACGCGCGAATCCGTCTGGCCGGCATACCCGTGGTCTATACCCCGTGGCTGCGGTTCCCCATCGACGATCGACGCCGCAGTGGGCTGCTGGTCCCGACGTTTGGTACATCGGATAAGAACGGCACCGATATCATCATCCCCTACTACTGGAACATCGCGCCGAATCTGGACGCGACCTTTTTCCCGCGCTACATGAGCGCGCGTGGGCTGATGCTTGGCGCACAGGTCCGATACCTATCCAAATACCAGAAGGTGGAGATCAACGGGGACTACCTGCCGAACGACCAGAAGTCGCCCGACAACCGTAGTCGCGACGCCCTGCATATCGAGCAGACGGGCAATATCGGCGGCCGCTGGACCAGCTCGATCGACTACAGCTCGGTCTCGGACGACCAGTATCTGGTGGACTTCGGCAACCGGCTTGAGGTCACCAGCGTGCGCAACCTGAGCCAGCGCGGAGACGTGCGCTATGGCGGGGACGGCTGGGGTGCCCTGCTGCGCTTACAGCAGTTCCAGACCGTCGACCCGACCATTCCACCCGGCGCCCGGCCCTACGCCCAGCTGCCGCACATCGAGCTGAATCTGGACCCGGCGCGCTGGCGGGATCTGTTTGTCTATGCGGTGGACGGCCAATACGACTATTTCGACAACAGCGCGCGCACCCACGGCGGGCGCGTCGTCGCCGTACCCTCGCTGCGGATGCCGCTGCGGCGCAGCTACGGATACCTCGACCCGCGGGTGCGCGCTTACTACAAGAGCTACGATCTGGTGAATCAGAAAGCGGGCGAATCGGAGCAACCGTCCTATGTGATCCCGAGCTTCGACATCGACAGCAAGCTGATTTTCGAACGCGACTCGAGCTGGTTCGGGCACGGCGTGCTGCAGACCCTGGAGCCGCGGCTCTATTACGTACTGACGCCCTATACGGATCAGTCCGCCGCACCGCTGTTCGACACCACCGAGCTCGACTTCACCTTCGCCAGCCTGTTCCGGCCGAATCGATTCACCGGCTACGACCGCATCAGCGACGAGAACCGGCTCACGGTGGGTCTAACCTCGCGCACCATCTCCACCGAGGACGGGGACGAGCTGCTGCGGGCCAGCGTCGGCCAGATTCACTACTTCGACAATCGCCAGGTTACGTTGGCCAACGCAGCCGAGGCTCAAGATGTATCCAGCTCCGCCGTCGCCGGGGAGCTGGCCGCCCGGCTCTCGCAGCATTGGAATGCCCGCGCAAGCTTCCAGTGGAACCCCAACGATGCCGAGGTGCAATGGGAGAAGCGGATCCTGGAGCTGCGTTATTCCGCGGAGGACAAAAAGCTGCTCAATCTGGCTTACCGGTTCAACAGCGGCACCCGCACCGTCGAGGGCTACGAGGACACGGACGTGTCGTTCCGAATGCCGGTGGGTCGAAGCGTGCAGCTGGTAGGGCGTTGGCTCTATTCGCTCCTCCAGTCGGACACCGTGGAGGCATTCGCCGGAATCGAATTCGGGCGCTGCTGCTGGCGCCTGCGCGTCCTCGGACGCCACCTGAAAACAGGCATCGACAGTACCGCCAACACCAGCGTCATGCTGCAGCTTGAGCTGGCGGGCCTGGGCACACTGGGAAACCAGATCGACAAACTCCTGGAGCGAGGTATCTATGGCTACCAGACGGATTGACGAGACGCGCCGGTCGCACCGACCCCCGGCTTGGCCAAGGCTGCTGCTGCCGCTGCTGCTGGTATTGGCGGCGGCCGGGCAAGCGGCGGTACAGCCGCTCGACTCCATCGTGGCGGTGGTCAACGACGATGTCGTGGTGCGTAGCGAGCTGGAGCGCGAAATCAATCTCGTGATCCCGCAGCTCACGCAACAGGGCACGCCGATCCCCGCCCGTGACCAGCTTCAGAAGCAGGTGCTGGAGCGCCTGATCCTGAAACGGCTACAGCAGCAGCGCGCGGCTCAGCTCGGCATCTCGGTGGACGAGGCGACGCTGGTGGAGACCATGTCGAACATCGCGAGCCGCAACGGGATCTCGCTTGAGGAGCTCAAAGCGACACTCGAGGCCGGCGGGATCCGGTTCGACGATTTCCGCGAGGACACGCGCATGCAGATCCTCACCAATCGTCTCCAGAACCAGGAGGTCACCAGCACCATTCAGGTCACCGATCAAGAGGTGGACCGGTTTCTCGCCAAGGAGTCCAATACCACCCAATTGATCAAGCGCGAGCAGGTCGAGCTGCAGCACATCCTGGTGGCGCTGCCCGAAAACCCGACGCCCGCGCAGGTACAGAAGGCGGAGGAAAAGGCAAAGAAGCTGGTGGCTCAGCTACGCGGCGGCGCGGACTTTGCACAAGTGGCGGCGGCGAATTCGGACGGACGCAACGCGCTCGAAGGCGGCGAGCTCGGCTGGTTCGAGATGGGTGCGGTCCCCAGTCTGGTGGCGGACCGTGCCTACACCATGGGCAAGGGCGAGATCACGGAGCCGCTGCGCAGCCCCAGCGGCTTTCATATCATCCGGCTCAAGGACATCAAGGGTGCGGGCCCGGAAAACGTCACCCAGACCCACGCACGCCATATCCTGGTGAGGACCAATGAGCTGGTCTCCGACGACGACGCAAAGACGCGTCTCGATCAGCTGCGCATTCGCGCCGTCGGCGGCGACGATTTCGCAACGCTGGCACGCTCCCATTCGGACGACACCGGCTCCGCCCTCAAGGGCGGCGATCTCGGCTGGCTCAGTCCCGGCGATACGGTGTCGGAATTCGAAGAGGCGATGGCTCCGCTGCAGCCCAATGAGGTAAGCCAGCCGTTTCGAAGCCCCTTCGGCTGGCACATCGTGCAGGTGCTGGAACGCCGATCGCAAGACACGGCCAAGGACCTCATGCGCCTGAAGGCACGCGAGGCGATCCAGCGGCGCAAGACAGAGGAGGCCACGGAGATTTGGCTGCAACGCCTGCGCGACGAGGGTTACGTCGAGGTCCGCCTGGACACCTCCGATCGGATCGAGTAGCCGGATCTTGGCCATGCCGCATCCGCCGCGCCTCGTCATCACGCCGGGCGAGCCTGCCGGTATCGGCCCGGACCTCGCGGCTCGCCTGGCCCAGCGCCCGGTCGAGTCCCGGCTGATCGTGGTAGCCGACCCCGAGCTGCTCTCCCAGCGCGCCGCCGCACTCGGCCTAACCCTGCAAATGCTCCCCTTCGCACCGGAGCGAGCCCCGCCAGACTGGCGTCCCGGAAATATCGAGGTGCTCCCGGTTGCCCTGCGCCGGCCCGCTCGAGCGGGCATGCTGGACACCGAAAACGCGGCCTATGTCCTCGAGACCTTGGCGCGCGCCTGCGACGGCTGTCTCGACGGCACCTTCGACGCGCTGGTGACCGGTCCGGTGCACAAGGGGGTGATCAACGATGCGGGACTGCCCTTTACCGGGCACACGGAATTTCTCGCCCGGCGCTGCGGCGCGGAGCCGGTGATGATGCTGGTCACCGAGGGGCTGCGCGTTGCTCTCGTCACCACACATCTGCCCTTGCGCGAGGTCGGCGACGCGATCACCCGCGAACGACTGACCCGGGTCATCGAAATTCTGCACCGGGACCTGGCGACCCGCTTCGGCTGTGCGTCCCCGCGCATCCTGGTGTGCGGATTAAACCCGCACGCCGGCGAGGGGGGGCATCTGGGTCGCGAGGAAATCGAGGTCATCGAGCCCGTGCTGAGGGGGCTGCGGGAGCGCGGGTGGGATGTGAGCGGCCCGCTGCCGGCCGACACCGCGTTCCTGCCGACACGGATCGCAGCCGCCGATGCGGTGCTCGCCATGTATCACGATCAGGGCCTGCCGGTCCTGAAGCACCTGGGTTTCGGGCACGCCGCCAATATTACGCTGGGTCTGCCGATTATCCGTACCTCGGTCGACCACGGCACCGCGTTGGATCTGGCCGGAACCGATCGAGCGGATCCGGGCAGCCTGGATGCGGCCATCGCCGCCGCCAGCGCCATGATCGACGCCGAACGAGCCGCTACCGGACGCTAACGAAGGGGACGGATACGGCCTCGATACCGGGCCGCAGCCTCAGGTCCCGATTCGGGCGCGAACCTCCAGCGCCACCTCCAGCGCCTTTAGTCCGACCTGCCCATCCACCAGCGGCGGGCGACCCCCGCGCGCCGATGCGACGAACTCCGCCAGCTCCAGGTCCAACGGCTTGACCGGCTCGACACGGATGCAGTCGCGCACGATCTCCGGGCGAGTAGCCCCTTCGGTCATATGCGGCTCGGCGATGTCGATGGTCTGCTCGATGAAGTCCAGGGATAGATACATTCCCGGCTGGAAGACCCGAATGCGCCGCGTCTTCTTGTCCGAGACGCGACTGGCAACCACGTTGGCCACCGCGCCGTTGCCGAACTCCAAGCGCGCGCTGGCAATATCCACGTGGTCGGTCAACACCGAGGTGCCTACGGCGGAGATGTTGGTGATCGGGGCGTCCACCAGGGACAGGATGATGTCGATGTCGTGGATCATCAGGTCGGAGACCACGTCCACGTCGGTCGCCCGTTCCACGAAACCGCCCATACGCTGGGCCTCGATATAGCGCGGCGCCGTGATCCGCTCCGCCAGTGCCATGACGCCGGCATTGAAGCGTTCGACATGGCCGATCTGGAGTAAAACGCCGTGCTCGCGGGCGAGGCGAACGATCTCTCCACCCTCCGCCGCGGTCGCCGCGATCGGCTTTTCGAGCAGCACGTGAATGCCGCTGCTCAGGAATGGCGCGGCGGCCTCGAGGTGGGCGGTCGTCGGCACGACGATGCTCACCGCATCCAAGGGTCCCTCGATCTGGGCCGCCGACGCGTACGCCGGACAACCCGCTTCCGCCGCCACCGAGCGCGCCCGTTCGGGGTCGGTATCGACCACGCCGACCAGCTCGACGTCGGGCATCCGCGAGTAGATCAATGCATGAAAGCGTCCAAGGTAACCGACGCCGATCACCGCGACGCGCAGCTTATCGTTCATGGTTGGCCATCATTGGTTGGTGGGCCGGACAGCGGCGTCGTGCCGCGGTCCGTGGGGACGCCCGCCAAACGGGCGGAGCGGTTCCAAAGCGCCGGTCGATGAGCCCGTTCGCCGGATCGGCGCGGCCCAATCAGCCGCCGGTCCCGTTCGGCGCCGGCGTCTGCTTCGCGATCGGCACCGCGTCGCCGCCATAGTAGATATTAATCTGATAGGCAAGCGTAAGGAGCATGCCGAGTGAGACGACAATCAACAGGAGCGAGAAAAGATCAGGCTTCCTTCGGCCGCGTTTCGAGGGGATGGACATACCGTCAGTCGATTCCAGTACTGGTCAAGAAATAGTTTACAACGTCATGAAAAAGTTAGAAAGGAGCGAGCGAAAAGTCCCAGCCTGAAGGGACCGCCCAAACCTTGGGCAAGTATTATCACGTGTTCCGCTGAGCTTGTCTGCTGCCGTTCACGCTTTAGTGCTCGTTTCCGTTGACCGCGCGCGACAAGCGCAACAGAATGCGTTGGGACACTGGGCAGCAACCTGCATCGGGCGCCGTTGCGTCCGGTTGGGGGACGCCGATCAGACGCCTTCCGGGCATTTGATCCGCTCTATTTTCTTGTCGCTCACGGCGCTTGAAAATGCGGGGCCATCATTGGCCCGAACGGGGAACGCAATAAGTCGGCATTTCCCTAGGCACTTACTTTAGGCCCCGGCGGCGTTGCGGCAATCGATAATCCGGTAACCGCGATGCCCGGGAGACAAACCGCAGCGGACGACGTCCGCCGAGCGCGCGCCGCTGGTGAAGCGCTCGCAGCACTTCACCTGGGAGCTTGTGTGAAACGTCATTCAATCGAGGTCTCGGCGCGCGGCCAGTATCAGCCGGAACAATCGTCTCCGGAGAACGAGCGCTACGTGTTTTCCTACACGGTGACCATCTCCAACATCGGGAGCGAGCCCGCGCGGCTCATCGACCGGCACTGGGTGATCACCGATTCCAACGGCAACGTCCAGGAGGTTCGGGGCGAAGGCGTCATCGGCGAGCAGCCGCGCCTGGCCCCCGGCGAGCACTACCAGTACACCAGCGGCACGATTCTCGCGACCCCGATCGGCAGCATGCAGGGAAGCTACGGCATGCTCGGCGATGACGGGAGCCGCTTCGACGCGGAGATCCCGGCCTTCTCGCTGGCGTCCACCACCAGCATCCACTGACCCCACCGGTTGGCCGGCGCGCGACCGCGCCGGCCGGTCATTGCTGAAGGTTTTGCGATCCGCATGTCAACCTATGTCATCGGCGACATCCAGGGATGTTTCGGCGAGCTCCGACGTCTGCTCGACAAGATCGACTTCGAGCCGGACCGCGACCGCCTGTGGTTCGTCGGCGACCTGATCAATCGCGGTCCCGAATCGCTTGCCGTGCTGCGCTTCGTCAAGTCGCTGGGCGACGGGGCGGTAACGGTGCTGGGAAACCACGACTTGCACCTGTTGGCGATCGCCGCGGGCAACCAGAAGCACTCGAAGAAAAGCAACCTGGATGCCGTCCTGCGCGCCCCGGATCGGGACGAGCTGGTGCATTGGCTGCGTTACCAGCCACTGCTCCACCACGATCCGGAGCGACGAATCACCATGATTCACGCGGGGCTCCCGCCCCAATGGGACCTCGAGCAGGCGCAGGCGTTTGCCCGCGAGCTGGAGGACGTGCTGCGGGGTCCGGATTACCGGGACTATCTGTTCGAAATGTACGGCAACCAGCCGGATCGATGGGACCCTGGGCTCACCGGCCAAGACCGCTTGCGGTTCATCACCAATTGCCTGACGCGTATGCGTTACTGCCACGCCGACGGCCGCCTTGCGTTGAAGGAAAAGGGCGCGCTCGGCAAGCAAGCGGAAGGGCTGGTGCCCTGGTTCCACGCCCCCGGGCGGCGCACCCGCGACGAGCGCATCGTCTTCGGTCACTGGTCCACGCTGGGGTACTGGGGCGAGGACAACGTCTGGGGGATCGACGGCGGCTGCCTGTGGGGTGGCGAATTGATCGCCTTGCGAGTGCGGCGCAACGGTAAGGTGAAACCCGTGCGCCTGAGCTGCGCCGGCTATCTGTCACCAACGAAAGACGACTGATCCGCGGGTACGGCGCGCTCATACGTTAGAAACGTCATGGCGTAGTCGTTGCGCGCATCCGCCGCGTGCCCGCCGCGCTCGATCTCCCGCCAATCATTGGGGTCCCAGCTCGGGAAGTGCGTGTCCCCTTCGACCCTGGCATGCACCAGGGTCAGATACAGACGTCGCGCCCCCGGCAGGGTCCGGGCGAAGACGCCGGCACCGCCGACGATCATGACCTCCGGCACATCGCCCGCCGCGACAAGCGCCTCCTCCAGCGAGCCCACCGCGACAGCGCCCGCTGGGCGAAATTTCGGGTCCCGCGACAGTACGATGTGTCGCCGGCGAGGCAGCAGGCCCGGGAGCGACTCGAAGGTGCGCCGCCCCATTACGATGGGCTTGTCGAGCGTCAGGCGCTTGAAGTGTGCGAGATCCGCGGAGAGGTGCCACGGCAGTCGATTGTCGCAACCGATCACGCCGTTTTCCGCGACCGCCGCGACCAGCGAGGTCATCGGATGCGATGTCGCCGGAGCACTCATCGCTCACGCCTCCGCCGCGTAACGCCCAAGCGCCAGGCGCAGCCGCCGCAACACCTCGTCGCGCAGCTCCGGGGGCTCGACCACCTCGACGTCCGGTCCGTACCGAAGGATGTCCATCACCAGCTCCAGCATGTTGCTGTAGGGAACCCGCAGCTCGTAGCGGCCGTCGTCCAGGAACCGGCCCTGCTGGTCCCGGTGCCACTGCTCCTTGGACACCCAGCGCGCGCGCTCCGGGCTGAAGATCAGGCGGGCGACTTGTCCGGGGTCACCGGCGAAGATCCCGTAGGAGGCGGCATGGTGCCGATCCAGATCGGGCTGGGAGACGTCGAGCGCGGTCGTTTCAAGCAGCCGCGCATCCTCGATCGCGTCCAAGGCGAAGGTGCGCAAACCGCCGCGCAGATGACACCAGGCGTCGAGATACCAATTGTCCCGGTAGTAGGTCAGACGTTGGGGCGAGACCTCGCGCTCGCTGTGCGAATCGGCCCCGCGGTTGAAGTAACGCAAATGCAGGCGTTGACGTTGGGCGACCGCGCCCGCCACCAGCTGAAAAAATTCACCCGCGTGCCGGGACGCCACCTGAAGCACCCGCACCCTCGGCGCAAGCCCGTCCGAGCCCGGGCGCTGGAGCTCCAGCAGGGCATCGATACGTTTCTGCAGCGGCTTGAAGTGCTGATCCAGCAGGCCCGGCTGAACGCCCGCGAGCAATTGCTGGGCGGTGAGCAATGCGTGCAGCTCGGATGGATTGAACCAGAGACCGGGGAGCTCGTACATCTCCCCCTCGGCGTGATCGTAGCGATACCCGTTGAGATCCCGGTCGTAGACGATCGGGGCGTTCAGGTACAACCGCATATCCTCGATGATGCGCTTGACCGTGGCCCGCGAGCATTCCAGCTCCTCCTGCAAGCGACGCCGCGAAACCGGATAGCGGGCGCTCTGGAGAATGCGGTTGAGCTCGAAGATCCGGTCGAATCGATCCACCGAGGCTACACGGGCGTCGCCGCGGACTTCGGCACCGATGCGGGCGGGGACCACAGCCGCTCGAGGCTGTAGAAGTCGCGCACCTTGGGCAGCATCACGTGGACGACCACGCCGTTGAGGTCGACCAGGGCCCACTCGCCTTCGTTCAGCCCCTCGACTCCTAGCGGCACCTCACCCGCCTCCTTGGCGCGGAAGGCGACCGCCTCGGCCACCGCCTTGACGTGTCGGTCCGAGGTGCCGGACGCGACGACCATGTAGTCGGTAATGGGTGTCTTACCGCGCACGTCCAAGACCTCGATGTCTCGGGCCTTCATATCGTTGAGTGCGTCCAGGACCAGTTGTCGAAGTTGCTCGAGCTGCATGCGATCTCCTCTGCTTCAAGGGACTGAATGGTGCCGAGGCACCGGTGGAATCAACGTCGATGACCACCCTCGGCCCGCCCCGCCACAAGATCGGCGGACAGTCGGGGCATGAGGCGTCATCGGTACAGCCGTTCCCGCTCGATGATCGCCAGCACGGACTCCGGCAGCAGATAGCGCGGGCTGTGACCGCGTGCAATCAACCGCCGCAGGCGCGTCGACGAGATCTCGAGCTGGGTGACTTCGTGGAACAGGATGCGTCCGGCCGGTCCGTCGAGCAGCGCATCGACGCCGTCGCAGCCGCGCCGCTCGACCAACGCCCGCAATGCCGGTGCCGCCGCCGCGTGCTCCCCGGGGCGCCGCATCACCACCAGGTGCGCCAGGTCGAGTATGTCCAGCGGCCGGTGCCAATCGAGAAATGCCGTGAATGCGTCCTCACCGATCAGCAGGCAAAGAGGCTCCCGGTCGCCGATCTCCCGGCGCAGCGAAACCAGCGTGTCGTAAGAATAGGAGCTGCCCTCGCGGTCCAGCTCGCGGGCATCCGCCACGAACCCGTCCTGGCCGGCGATCGCGGCTGAAAGCATCTCCAGGCGCAAGGTCTCGCCGGCAAGCGGTTGCGGCCGGTGGACGGCGCGCTTCAGCGGCACGAAGCGGATGTGCTCGAGATCGAGACCCTGAAGGCAATCGAGTGCGGGACGCAGGTGTCCGAAGTGGACCGGGTCGAAGGTGCCGCCGAGCACGCCGATCATGCGCTCAAGGCGGCAACGGCCGGGCCGGGGCGGTCATCGCTCGTCGGCATTTGCAGCGCCGCGGGCGAGACTCGAGTCAAGGCTGTGGCTCACGCGCCAAGTCGACGGATGAATCGCCGTCCGGCGGGTGTTTGTTTTCGAGCCTTTCGCAATTGCTCCGATCCAGACTGCATTGGTGGGCCAATGGGCGAACGTTAGCACGAATATAAGCGCTTACGGCGAGAAAAACAGGTGCCGGCGAGCCTGCTTTTCGCTCACCCGCGCCCGGCACCGGTCACTTCGTAGGGTGGGTCAAGCGAAGCGGACCCACCAACCCCGCGGACATACAAGATTGCCCCGGCCTATTGACCTCGTAGGGTGGGTCAAGCGAAGCGGACCCACCAAGGCCACGCGCATCGGCGGATCCGTCCCTGTACTCCTTGATCCGCCCTACCAGATTGCCCCGGATTGTTCAGCTCGTAGGCTGGGTCAAGCGAAGCGGACCCACCAAAGCCACGGGCATCTCACGTGCGAACCTCCCCGTTGCCCAGAACCACGAACTTCAACGACGTCAGACCCTCAAGCCCCACCGGCCCGCGCGCGTGGAACTTGTCGGTGCTGATCCCGATCTCCGCGCCCAGACCGTATTCGAAGCCGTCGGCGAAGCGGGTCGAGGCATTGACCATCACCGAGCTGGAGTCCACCTCGCGCAGGAAACGCCGCGCCCGGGTGTAGTCCTCGGTAATGATGGCGTCGGTGTGGGCGGAGCCGTAGCGCGTGATGTGGTCGATCGCCGCGTCGAGTCCGGCCACCACCCGCACCGCCAGAATCGGTGCCAGGTATTCGGCGCCCCAATCCTCCTCCGCGGCCGGGACCGCCTCGGGCAGGATCTCCAGGGTGCGCGGGCAGCCGCGCAGCTCCACGCCCTTATCGCGGTAGGCCGCGCCGAGGCGCGGCAGCATGGACGCGGCGACCGCCTCGTCCACCAGCAGCGTCTCCATGGTATTGCAGGTGCCGTAGCGCTGAGTCTTGGCGTTCAGCGCCACGTTGAATGCCTTCTCGGGATCGGCAGCGGCATCGATATAGACGTGGCAGACGCCGTCCAGATGCTTGATCACCGGAACCCTCGCCTCGCGGCTGATCCGTTCGATCAGACCCTTGCCGCCGCGCGGGATGATCACGTCCACAAACTCCGGCATGCCGATCAACGCGCCGACCGCCGCCCGATCACGAGTCGCGACCACCTGCACCCCGTCCGCCGGCAGCCCGGCCTCGCGCAGACCCAGATGGATGCAGTCCGCAATCGCCTGATTCGACGCAAATGCCTCGGAGCCGCCGCGCAACACCGTCGCGTTGCCGGACTTCAGACACAGGCCAGCGGCATCGGCGGTCACGTTCGGGCGCGACTCGTAGATGATGCCCACCACCCCGAGCGGCACGCGCATGCGTCCGACTTGGATGCCGGACGGTCGATAGCTCATGCCGGTGATCTCGCCCACCGGGTCCGGCAGGGCGGCGATCTGGCGCAGGCCCTCGAGCATG
>JBGSTR010000722.1:0-1563 GCA_041736365.1 Chromatiaceae bacterium
TAGCCCTGGATGGTGCCGGCGGCATCGAGCGAGCGCAGCCAGGCCATGAACTCGTCCGAGTGAACGGCGATGATCTCCTCGGCCTGCGCCGCGGCGGCCTGACGCGAGCGCATGCCCTCGTCGACCACGCCCTTCAGGTCGTCGATGGTGTAGAGATAGACGTCGTCTAGCGAGGCGACCTCCGGCTCGATGTCGCGCGGCACGGCGATGTCGACCATGAACATCGGCCGATGCTTGCGCGCCTTGAGTGCTCGCTCGACCGCGCCCTTGCCGAGCACCGGCAGCGGGCTCGCCGTGGAGGCGATGATGATGTCGGCCTCGGGGAGGTGGGTCGCGATCTCGGTCAGGGAGATCGCGTAGCCGCCGAAGTTTGCGGCGACCTCATGGGCGCGCTCGACCGTGCGGTTGGCGACGACGATTCGCCCGACCCCGTTCTGATGCAGATGCCGCGCCGCGAGCTCGATGGTCTCGCCGGCCCCGATCAACAGAGCCGTCTGTCGCGACAGGTCGCTGAAGATCTGCCGCGCCAAGCTTACGGCGGCGAAGGCGACCGATACCGGGCTGCTGCCGATCGCGGTGTCGGTGCGCACCGTCTTGGCCACCGAAAAGGCGTGCTGAAACAGCCTGCACAGGAGCTTGCCGGTGGCGGTGCAGTCGCTGGCGGTGTGAAACGCCCCCTTGACCTGCCCGAGGATCTGCGGCTCTCCCAGGACCATGGAGTCGAGACCGCTGGCCACCCGCAGCAGATGAGAAATGGCGTCGCGATCGGCGTGGGCGTAAAGAAAGGGGTTGATAAGCTCGTGCTCAAGCCCGTGAAAGCGGCTCAGCCAGTGGCGCACCCGCTCCTCGGAGCCGTCTGCCAAGGCGCAGTAGAGCTCGGTCCGATTACAGGTCGACAGCACCACCGCCTCGTCGACGCCCTCCTGACTGGTCAGGTCGCGCAACGCACCGGCCACGATATCGGGGCCGAACGTCAGTCGCTCGCGCACCTCCAACGGCGCGGTCTTGTGGTTGAGTCCTAGAACTAAAAGCTTCATGTTGATATCACAAGCAAGGCCCCGGCGGATTGTCCGGTTTATCGCGGCAGATGCAAGCCGAGCGAGCATTCGCCGCTTCCCGAGCGATTCCGGTGATCGCTCAAGGGATACGCTTATTAGATGCCGTCATGGCATTTGATCAGATCGCGGTCCGAGAGGCGTGATTCCCGGACCGCTCCATTTTCAAGCCCTTACGGTACTTGAAAATGCCGCGCGATCCGTGCCCCGCGGCGGCGCGAGCGCGCTTTCCAGTCAACGCGGTTTTTGTGTGCGCGGAGGCGTCGCCGGGGTTGCGTCCGCGGGTAAACTCTACATATTAATTCAGGGTTCGGTACGCGTAACGCCGTAATTTCAGTACGATACGCCTAACGCCGTCGCAGCCATACCAACCGGTGAACACCATGCCGCGCAAAAGATCGAAATTTGTTGTCCGTGCCTGCTTATTGCCCTGCTACCTCGCGTGCGCCGCCGGCGTCGCGGTAGCCAGCACCGATGCCCCGGAGTACGCGCCGGACCCGGCGCGCGA
>JBGSTR010000740.1:0-1918 GCA_041736365.1 Chromatiaceae bacterium
CGGCCCCGCCCTGATCCAGCGCGGCTTCGCGGGTGGCGAGCTTTTGCTCCCGCTGGTATTCCTGCTGATCCTCACCACCGTGGTGCTGCACGGCTTCAGCCTGCCGTGGCTCGCGCGCCGGCTTGGGCTCAGCGCCGTATCTCGGGACGGACTGCTGATCTGCGGCGCCAATCCCTGGAGCACCGGACTCGCCGCCACCCTCCAGCGGGAGAAGGTGCCGATCCTGCTCGCCGACGGCTCCTGGAGCCGGCTGCGAGACGCCCGACACGCGGGGCTGCCGGTTTATTTCGGCGAGGTGCTCTCCGAGGAAGCCGAGATTGACCTCGAGCTGGGCGAGCTTGGCAGCCTGCTCGCCGTCACCAGCAACGATGCCTACAACGCGTTGGTGTGCGCCGAATACGCCCCGGAATTCGGACGCCAACGGGTGTTTCAGCTTTCGGTCCCCGCCAACGGCCCGGCGAAGCGCCGGCCAGGGGCGACATCCCGCGGCCGCGCCCTGTTGGACGCCGCGATTCAGTATGACGACCTGCAGCGCAACTGGTTTCGCGGCTGGACCTTTCAGGTGACTGGACTGACCGACGAGTTCACGTCGCAAGACCTGCTCGCGGGACTGCCCGAGGGCGCGTTGCCGCTGTTGGTGATCGATGAGGAGAACGGCGTGCGACTTGCGAGCAGCGACTCAACCGTACGCGCCGAGCCGAATCAACGAGTGCTCTGGTTCGGTCTCAAGCCCGCCCGCGAACGCGACAGCAAAGAGGTCGGCAAACGTAGCGGCGGGAAGTGATACGCCGGGCCAGGCAGTTCAGCCAATCGCTTAGGCCTTCGGCTCGCGGTGTCTTGGCGAGACCGACATTCCGCGGTACCAGCCCCAATAGCCGATCGCGAGCATTCCGATCCAGGCCGCCGATAGCCAGCCGATCACGCCATCGAAGTTGCCGGCCAAAAAGGCCCAGGGCGAGTCCACGTTGCCCTCCGTGATCCGGCGCGTCACCTGGATCACGAACACCCAGCCCGCGTGCAGCCCGATGCACCAGCCGATGTGGCCCGCGCGCTCGCGCACCAGGGCCAGGAATACGCCGACCATGAACAGGGCGGCCATGGAGTCCAGGTTCGCCCATTCAAAGGCATCGCCGAACACCCCGGTGAACATTTGCAAGGCCCCGCCCCAGTCGAAGGGCGTGCCCTCGTCCAACCCGCCGGGCTTCATGAAGTGAACGATGCAGAACAGGAATGCGCTGCCGAGCACGGCGGCGGCGACCCCGCCACGACGCCGGATCGCGGTGAACAGCGCGCCGCGGAAGAAGGACTCCTCCAGAAAGCCGATCAAGATGCCACCGATCAGCGCCTGGGCCGCCTTTTCCGCCACATAGAGCCACCCGAGATCGCGCGTGCCGGGAATCCGGATTCCCAGCAGGTAGAGCGCCAGCGCCAAGACGACGAGAATCAGCACGCCCAAGACCCATCCGCGCACGAGTGAGCGAACGAATTCGCGCCGCGGCACCCCGTACCCCAACGAAGCCCAATTGGCCAAGCCCATGCTTCGGAGAAACGGCCAGAGGCCGAGCAGAATCATGACCTGAGCCAGGCGACTCATGACGCGCTCGGGCGGGTAATCGAGCCAACCGGTCTGCATCAGCGGAACGGTCAGCACGGCCGCCAGGGCTAGGCAGATCACAAGATAGAGGAAGAACAGGGCGGTAGTGCGCATGGCGCGCCTCTGCGGCGAAAGTGATCCGCCATTCTAGCGCGCCGCGGCGTTCTCATTGTGAACACCCGGGAAATGCCGATTTACAGCATTTCCCGTCCGGGCCAGGGATGGCCCGGCATTTTCGAGCGCGATAAGCAGTTGAAAATGGAGCGGTCTGAGAGTCGCGCCTCTCGGAACGCGAGCTGATCGAATGCCGGGATGGCATTTGAT
>JBGSTR010000811.1:0-4402 GCA_041736365.1 Chromatiaceae bacterium
GCTTGCAGCACCTCCAGCTCCGGCCGCCACCAGGTTGCCACCGTTGCGAGCTTCTCGCGGGTCGCGGCGTCTCTGACGGCCAGCCGGTCGGTGTCGTCGGCCTTGGCGAGCACCACGCCGATCTCGGTCTTGCGGTTGCCGTCGAGGTCCGGCAGCGCGATTACCTGTCGGGGCTCGAACGACTTGTCGAACGAGAGGACGCGGATCGGGTCGCTGCTGAATTCGAACGCCTCTCGGATCTCGACCTGGGTCGAGCCCTTCGGGCCACGAGCGAGCACCGCGATTTCCGAGGTACCGTTTCCGTTCTGGTCCGGTAGCACGGTGAGATCCACGAGGACAACGCCCGAGTCGTACCGGATCGTGCGGAGCGGGTCGCCGGTGATCAGGTCGTAGGTCTCTGCCAAGCCCACTTTTCCGAGCGCCACCAGGCTGGACGCGCGGCCAACTTTGATCGCTTCGACGTCCACCGGGCGCAGGTCGTCGCTGAGCTCGAAGCGGCTGATCAGGGTGCCGTCGGCGGCATCGTTGACGTTCGCGATGGTCTTGCCGCCCTCGCGGGCCACCACGGCGATCTCCGGGGTGCCGTCTCCGTTGGTGTCCCCGAGGGCACGCAGGGCGGCAAAGGACTGCCATGGCCCGGAATCGGCACCGCGCCCGAAGACCACGTAGCTTTGGCCGACGAAGCGAACGTCGTTCACGTTGGCGAAAGGTCCGCCGATGATTAGGTCGTCTACGCCGTCGGCGTTGACATCGCCCGCGTTGCTGACGGATGAGCCCAACTGAGGACAACACTCGATTGCGTTGATGGCGAAACCGTTGCTACCGTCGAGCGCCGAGAGCTCCAAAATACCGCCACTGACTGATTTCATACCGCCGAACACCACGTAGCCTTGGTTTTTGTAGGACCCCACACCGATGATGACGTCGTCGAATCCATCGCCATTGATATCCCCGGCGCCGCTCACCGAGTAGCCTGACTTGTCGATCTCTCCGATGCCGTTGATCATGAAGCCGTTGCTGCCGTTAAGTCCGGCGAGCTCCAGCACGCCCCGGCGGCCTACGCCTACGCCGCCGAACACCACGTAGCTTTGGCCGGATCTATCGCCGTTCGGGGTAGCAAAAGGTGCGCCTATGATGATGTCATCGAAGCCGTCGCCGTTGACATCGCCCGCGTCGCTGACGGAGTCGCCGGCAAAATCATGAGAACTCGCTCCGTTGATCCTGAATCCGTTGCTGCCGTCGAGGTTGGCGGCTTCCACCACGCCGCCGATCCCCACACCCTTTCCGCCAAACACCAAATAGCTTTGGCCTGACCCTTGCCCGGTGGGGGAGGCATGCGGTGCGCCGACGATTAGATCTTCGACGCCGTCGCCATTGACGTCGCCGGCGCGGCTGACGGAGGAGCCGGACCGCTGGTTCTCCCGAATTCCGTTGATCGCAAAACCGTTGGTTCCGTTCAGCGAAAGCTCGAACCTCCCCCCGCGGCCGATCCGCGGGCTCCCGAACACGACGTAGCTTTGGCCGGCACGGGTAACGTCGTTCGGGCTAGCCCCCGGTGCGCCGATGATCAGGTCGTCGATTCCGTCGTCGTTCACATCCCCGGCGCCGCTGACGGACGCGCCGGAAAAATCGCCCAAATCGAGGCCGTTGAGCGTGAACCCATTGCGGCCGTCGAGCGCCGAAAGCTCCAGCACACCGCCGCCCCCCACACCCACGCCGCCGAACACCACATAGCTCTGACCGGTGCCCTCGCCATTGGGGTCGGCACCCGGTGCAGCGATGATCAGGTCGTCGAAACCGTCGCCGTTGACATCCCCGGCACCGCTGACAGGCTGGCCGGATCTATCGTCCTCTTGGATGCCGTTTAATAAGAAACCATTGCTGCCGTCGAGCTGGGACAGATCAACAACGCCGGTGCTGCCCGCGCCGCGGCCGCCGAACACGACATAGCTCTGACCTGAGCGGTAGCCGTTCGGCACGGCGAGGCTGGTGCCGATGATCAGGTCGTCAACGCCATCGCCGTTGATATCGCCGGCGCCGCTGACGGACTCGCCCGAGCGATCGTCCTTATGGATCCCATAGATTGCGAAGCCGTTGCTGCCGTCGAGGTCGTAGAGCTCGACCACGGCCGGGAAGCCTGCTTGCGCCGCACCGCTTACAGCCAGCCCCAGCAGGCCGACCCCGACGAGCCCGCAAGCCGCACGATAGGTCTTGCCGCTGCCGAAGCTCTCGCGGATCGCACGCGCCAACGGATGGCGTGAAAAGGTGTTTCTTGCCTTAGGGTTTGTTTTCATCGTCTTGACTTCCTGTGTGTTTCTATTGTCCCAACGTGAACGCCGCGTACGCGCTGACGCGCTGGCTCTCACGCCCCCGGCCCGGGAGCGATCCCGGGTGTTCAAGCGTCCCTCCGGCGTCAGGCCGCGGAGCGGCCAAGAAGGCATTCCCACGCTGGAGCGTGGGAACGAGGAGACCCAAGATGAGCGCGCGAAACCCAACGGATCCGCCCCCCGGGCTCGGACAAATTGAATGGGATTTCGCATCGTCGACAGATGTGAAATCGACGCGCGCAGGACATCCGTCGCGGTGCCGGTCATGGGGTTGAGCGCCGGGGGAAGCGCCGAGGTGCGGGTGTGATACACGGGATAGTAGTCCGCGAGGCGCAACATTGCAGCAACGGACATGGGGAAATCGACGAACGGGCCGCCGGACGCTTGACGACGTAGCGGCCATCGCGCCTGCGGTTTCAACGGTCGCGGCGGGCACATCGGATGTGCCGCCGGTGGAATGGGCGCCTGATTACGTGCGGAAAATTGGCGCGCCCGGAGGGACTCGAACCCCCGACACCCAGGTTCGAAGCCTGGTGCTCTATCCAACTGAGCTACGGGCGCTGAATGACGATCTGCGTCGATGGTCGGCAGGGCTTACGCGACAATCGGACTCCGAATCCGGAACGTGTCCGGGCCGAGCGAGCGGCGCGGGTCAATCCGGAGCGGGAACGTTAGCGAGAAGTCGATGGCTTGGCAACCGCCGCGTTGATGCTTCGCCGGTGAAATGAAGCGACACTTTTCGGTACACTCCCGCATTCGAAGCTCGTTGGCAGCTACCCCGTAGTGGGCATTCGGACGCGATCGGGAGTCTGCGCCGTCGCCCTAGGGTGGTGCGTCCCAACCAGGGGGTATTCAAGAGAAAGTCATGGAGTTCAAGGACTACTACGAGACCATGGGCGTGGCCCGCGACGCGACCCAGGACGACATCAAGCGCGCCTACCGCAAGCTGGCGCGCAAATACCACCCGGACGTAAGCAAGGAAGCGAACGCGGAGGATCGTTTCAAGGAGGTTGGCGAGGCCTACGAGGTGCTGAAGGACCCGGAGAAGCGTGCCGCCTACGATCAGCTCGGCGCGCGCTATAAGGCCGGACAGGACTTTCGGCCACCGCCGGACTGGGACGCGGGTTTCGAGTTTCGCGGCGGCGGCTACACCGATGGCGGCGAAGCGGCGGATTTCAGCGACTTCTTCGAGGAGCTGTTCGGCCGCGCACAGGCGCGGGGTGCGCGTCGCCCCGGGAGTGCCCGCGGCACGTTTCGCGCGCGCGGCGAGGACCATCACGCCAAGGTGCTCATCGACCTCGAGGACACCTTCAACGGCGCCACGCGCACCATCACCTTGCGGATGCCGGAGCTGACCGCGGACGGACACCTCACGACCCGCGAGCGCAGTCTCAACATCCGCATTCCGAAGGGTGTTCGCCCTGGTCGACAGATCCGCTTGGGTGGGCAGGGCGGCCCGGGCATTGGTGGTGCGGAGGCCGGAGACCTTTACCTGGAGGTCGAGATCCGGCCGCATCCGCTGTATCGGCTGGACGGGGCCGACATCTATCTCGATCTGCCGGTGGCGCCCTGGGAGGCGGCGCTGGGCGCGACCGTAAAGGTGCCGACACCGGCGGGTACGGTCGACCTGCGCATCCCGGCCGGCTCGAATCAGGGCCGCAAGCTGCGTCTCAAGGATCGCGGTCTACCGGGGCGGGATGCGGGCGACATGTACGTGGTCGTGCAGATCACGCTGCCGCCGGCGCACGATGAACGGGCGCAGGCCTTTTACCGTCGAATGCAGGAAGAGCTGGCATTCGACCCGCGCGCAAAACTGGGGGTGTCTTGATCCCATGGCCACGAAGAAGCTGCAGATCATCACCGGCGAGATCCTCGACGACGAGTCCGAGATCACGCTGATTCAGCTTTGCCAGACCTGCGACGTCCGTGCGGAGACCATCGAGGCGATGGTGGAGCAGGGAATCCTGGAGCCAAGGGGCCGCCGCGGCCGGCATTGGTGCTTCCCGCTCAGCAGCATGCGGCGGGCACGCGTGGCGCTGCGGCTGCAACACGACCTCGGCCTGAATCTGGCGGGC
>JBGSTR010000825.1:0-1935 GCA_041736365.1 Chromatiaceae bacterium
GACCGAGAGCCGACGCGCACGGGCAAGCCGCGTTCGCTGAGCCGCTCAACCACTCGGCGGCCGGTCTTGCCGGTGCCGCCGACGACCAACGTGGGGCGGGATTTCGTTTCGTCGTTCTGTTGCATAATTTGTCCATTGAGCTGGGTATCGTTAGGGATTGGAGGGACCCACGCGCGGCGTGCAGCAAGACGCTGCTGCAGGTCGCGCGAAAAAGGCGGCAACGGTAACCCCGCCCAGCATCTTCCTGACCGCTGCCGGCGGATGCTCCGCATGTCCCTGCATCCTAGACCGGACAAATCCCCTAATTCACTCATCGGGAATCGAATTCAGGTTTCCCGTCGTGTCCGAGAGAGGCGACAACAGGTTCAGCCCCGGTCGAGTAACGCGGTGTAGCGCCGCTGCATTTCCTCGGGCGAAACCTCTTCGATACTGTGACCGATCATCCAACGGTGACCGAATGGATCGCGGATCACGCCGGATCGCTCACCATAGAAGGTGTCCGCGGGCTCGCGCTCTACCGCGGCCCCGTGTTTCACCGCGCGACGGATCATTGCGTCGGCGTCATCGACGTGCATGTGAATCGTGACCGGCGTGGCGCCGATGGCCGCGGCGCCGCGGATGCCGAGCTCGGGATATTCGTCGGAGAGCATCAGGGTCATGTCCCCAAGCAGGATCTCCGCATGGCCGACGCGACCGCCCGGCTCGACAAGGCGAAACTTCTCGCGTGCACCGAACACCTCGGCGTAGAACCCGATCGCCGCCGAGGCATCGTTCACACAGAGGTAAGGGAATATCTCGTGAATTTTCAAGGGCGTTCTCCATCCTGGTTGGGTCGGATCGACGAGGCTCCGCGACTGGCCGGCATGAGCGGCCGGTGCCGCGGGAGCTACAGGTCCACGATCACCTCGAATCCCCCGTAGATCATCCGTGCCCCGTCGAAGGGCATGGTCTCCGTCGGCCACCGCGAATCGGCCATCGCCTTCTTCATGCCCTCGTCGCGCGCCTGCCGCGACGGCCAGGCGATCCAGGAGAACACCACCGCCTCGTCCTCCTTGAGCTTCACGGCCATGGGAAAGGACGTCAGCTCGCCCTCGGGCACATCGTCGCCCCAGCACTCGACCAGTCGCAGGGCTCCGTGCTCCTTGAAGATGACGGCGGCCTCCTCGGCGTATTTGCGGTAGATCTCGCGATTGGCGAAGGGTACGGCTACAACGAATCCATCTACGTAGGACATGGTGATCCCCTCTTGGTAAGTGTTGCGGTCTCAACTAGCGCCCGTCGTACGCGCGCGGCAATTCGGCGCTGCCGGACGTCAAGCGGGTTCGCCGGGGTCACGGCGCATATGCCGTGCGGAATCGGCTCTGCCGAACGCGAGCTCATCGCGTGCCTCCAATAGCGTGGGTTCTCACTGCTTAGTCGTTCGCCGAGGGACGAAATCGACAGGCCGGCGATCAATTTTTCAGCTCGGCGAGCCGTTGCGCGAGAAAGCGGCGTTCGGGACCCTGTTCGGCCAGTTGGAGCGCCCGGCCGTAAGCTTCCCGGGCTTGTGCCGTTTGCCCCAGCCGTCGACAGAGATCGGCGCGCGCCGCGTGAGCCAGGTGATAGTCGCGCAGATCACCGCGCGCCAGGATGGCGTCGATCCGCTTCAACCCCGCCGCCGGCCCGTCACGCATGGCGATCGCCACGGCGCGATTGAGCTCGACCACGGGTGATGGCTCGGCGCCTGCGAGAGCGTCGTAGAACCCGACGATGCGCGACCAGTCGGTGGCCTCGGCGCTGGCGGCATTGGCATGCACGGCGGCGATTCCCGCCTGCAATGCATAGGGACCCGGCAAGCTAGACGACAGCGCGCGCTCGGCGAGGACCGTGCCCTCGGCGATCTGGTTGCGGTCCCACAGGGCACGGTCCTGATCGGCAAGCAAGACGAGATCGCCC
>JBGSTR010000004.1:0-1527 GCA_041736365.1 Chromatiaceae bacterium
CGCCGGGCGAAGGCGCCGCAATCCGGCCCGAGCCGCCTTCGGGCGCTAGCGCCCGGCTGCCTCGCGGATCACCCCATGCACGTAGGCGAGCTTGGCGATGGCGTTCTGCGACAGCACGAAGGGATACAGATCCTGCTGCCCCATGCTGCGATTGAGGCTATTGATGGCGAAGGTGAGCGGCAGCCAGTTCTCGATCAGGGGCGCGAAATCGGCAACCGCGTAGGGGTCGAATTCCGGATCGGCGGACTGCACGCTGCCGTCCGGCATGCGTCGCTGCACCTCGATTCCGAAGTGGGCGGCGGTCTCCAGGGTATCGGTGATGTGCAGATAGTGGGCCCAGCTCTCCGCCCAATCCTCCCAGGGATGGCTGCTGGCATAGCTGGTGATGAAATGGTCCTGCCAGTCCGCCCGCGGCCCGTTCTCGTAATGTGCCTGGAGTGCCTCGCCATAGTCTTGGCGCTCGTCACCGAACAGCGCCCGGTATGAATCCAGGCGACCGCCGTCGCGAATCAGCACGTCCCAGTAATAATGTCCGATCTCGTGGCGGAAGTGACCCACCAGGGTGCGATAGGTCTCGTCCATATCCACCCGCATGCGCTCGCGGTGGGCCGGATCGGCCTCGTCCAGATTCAGGGTAATGAGTCCGTCGGCATGACCGGTCAGGACCGGTTCGCCCTCCGGCGCGTCCTCGCTGGACAGGAAGTCGAACGCCAGGCCCTGATCGGACCCCTCGGCTCGCGGCTCGATCGGCAGACCCAGACGCAGGAGGCCGTAGAAGGTGCGTCGCTTGCCCCTTTCGATCCGGGCCCACTTCGTCAGGTTGCCATCCCGCTCGAGATTCGGGATGGTGCGGTTGGGGCGACACGCGACACACAACGACTCATCCTCGTCTGCCGGCACCATCCAGTTGCAGACCTGGTGAATCGCGTAGTTGGCGCACTTGCGAAAGCGTCCCGCGATCTCGTCGGTGGGCGTCTCGGGGCGGCGGCTGAGCATCCGCACGAAGAGCCCCGGGCGCCTGAGCTGCTTGCTCGGCGGGACGGTGGTCCACAACCCGTCCGGCTGCTCCGCCAGGGCCGCCAGGAGCAGTTGATCGGGCAGGAAGCCGAGGACGGCCCCGCACTGAGTGCATACCACATTCTCGAAATACACCGGCTGGCCGCAGGACTGGCAGGCAAAGGTTCTCATCGCGATTCGCTCCGTGGCGCAAGTTGGTCCGGATTATAGCTAGTGCAGGTTGCCGAAAATCGTATGTAAAAGGCAATTTCCGGGCCGACACACAAGCCGGCCGCGCATCGGATGGGCCGTGCGAAACGCGAAAACCATCCTTCGAGACGACGGCGTTCAACTCGATCCGAGATCGAAGTCGAGCGTTGTCCAGCTCCGCACCGGTGATACGCGCCGGCCGGCCACCGCGGCGATATAGCCTTCCTCGGGGATGCAATGCACGATCCGCGGTCTCTGCGCCCCGGGCGCCCGGGCCCTGTACAGTCCGCGTCCGTCGGCCTTGGCGTCGGCCTCCAGCGC
>JBGSTR010000059.1:0-10727 GCA_041736365.1 Chromatiaceae bacterium
CCGCACAAGCGCCTCGGTTCAAACGCACGAACCGTCCGCGGGTGTGCGTGGATCTAGACGGCGTGCTGGCGGTCCGACTCGCGTCCGGGGGCGCCGCGGAGATCGGGCCGCCGATGTACGGGGCGGTCGAGTTTGCCCGCACGCTGGTGCAGACCGCCGACATCGTCATCCACACCTCGCGTTTCGCGGGCAAGACCGGCCAGGCCGCGAGCGAGCTGCGCGAGTGCATCGAGGCCTGGCTTGCCGCCAACGCCATCCCTTTCCACGAGATTCACGACGGTGCCGGCAAGCCCCTGGCGCTCGCCTACGTGGATGACCGAGCCGTGCCCTGCCGCCCGGAGATCGACGGTCTCGCGGCATTCGATTCGGCCCTGGAGGCGGTTCGGGTTCTTTGCGACTAGCGGTTGACCCGCGCCCCGAAGAAACGCAATCTCGCCCTGGCCGAGACCATCGCAACGGGGAACGAGACCCATGGCGCGCACCCTAACCTTCGTTTCCGGACGCTCCAAGCTCGAGTGCGAGCTGCTCAAGGTGGACCGCGGAAAGCTCTACGGCATCGTCCAGACCGAAACCTTCGACACCTTCGGCGAGCGCTGCGAGCTGGCGACACTGGCCCGTGACGGGCGCACCCTGATCCCCTACGGCGGCACCGCCGCCGGTTATCTCAACCCGGACGGTCTGTGGATCGAAGCCGCCGAGCGACGCCCCACGGACATCGAGGGCAAGCCGCTCGAGCCCGTCCCCAGCAGTTTCGACGCGCCCATCAAGCTCGCGAAGGAAACCACGCCCGAGGACCTGCTCGATCATCCCATCCGGCTCGCCTATCAGCTTGCGCCGACGGGTGCGGTACCCGCCGCCTTGAGCAAAAAGCTCGCGGCGGGCGCGATCTACGGCTTCGACTTCTCCTACCGCGGCGGCCCGATCGCGGATCCGGCGTTCTTGATCGCCGATGAGGACGGGGATCTGTGGATGCTGGTCGGCGCCCCGTCCGACATCGACTACGTCACCCTCGAAGAGGCCGCCGTGTGCTGCGCCGTTGCCGACGAGGACAGCGAGGACGATGCCGACGAATTCGATTTCGACATGCTCTAGGGAAACGCTGATTTAAAGCGTTTCCCGTCCGGGCCAAGGATGGCCCGGCATTTTCGAGCACCGTAAGGGCTTGAAAATGGAGCGATTCGGGAGTCGCGCCTCTCGGACCGCGAGCTGATCAAATGCCAGGACGACATTTAATCGGCGTTTCCCTAGTCGAGCCCGAGCCAAGCGCGGGCCGGGCTCCGAGCAGATTGCGACCATTGGGGAGAATCCATGCCGAGTATCAATATCAGCGACGAGCGCAAACGCGACGCGGTGGTGAAGGCGGAGAGCACGCACCGGCGCGAGCCGATTCGTTACATCGGCCCGAGTGGCAAGCCGGTGTGGTCGCGGCGCATCCTCAAGGCCACGGTGGAGCAGGGCTACGACGCCCTGTTGGACGAATTCAAGGACGACGAGGCGCTGGCCCAAGCGCTGATTGCGGGCGATCCGGACGTCGACGTCGAGCGCACGGGCATGTTCCTCTGGGGCCTGTCGCGGGTCTATGTGAACCCCAAGGAGGAGCTGGTCTACCGCATCGAGCAGAAGGAGGTCGTCCGCAACCCCGACGGCAGCGTGCGCACCCGCCGCCCGCGCCGACGTCTGGAGCCGAACGTAGACGGCTCGATCCCGCTGACCTGGAGTGGCAAGACCATTCCCAAGGCCGAGGCGGTGCGCCGCTATGTATTCGGAAGCAATCTGCAGATCGTTCACGTCAACGGTCTGACCTTCGACTTCTTGTTCGACATGGCCAAGGACCTGCACGAGCGCAACGCCCTGATGATCGTAGGCGCGGGTCCGAAGGGGCGCGACCCGCTGGTGTTCCGGCGCGGGTCGACCCCCTATCGCGGCTTCCTGGAAGGCCGAGTGCGCGACAACGGGTACATCCTGCTGCTGCATCTGTCGAATCTCGAGCTGCGCGCGCCGGAGCCGATCGAGACGGAGGAGACGGCATGAGCGCGCTGATCGACGAGGCGGAGATGAAGGCCCATCCGGGAGGCTATCTCACCGGCACCTACGAGCAGCTCAAAGAGGACCAGGTGCTGTCGGCCGTGCGCATGCGCCGCAGGCAGCTCGGTCAGATGACCGTTGCCCTCGACGTGGAGGGCGCCAAGCGCCGCATCCCCGACGGGCAGTACCAGATCAGCCGCAAGATCGACGGCGAGTTCACCTGCCTAATCTATCGCAAGGGCGAGGTCTGCACGCTGAACCCCGGCGGTACGCTACGGGCCGGGGCGCCCTTTATGGCGGAGGCCGCCGCGGCGCTGAAGAAGGCCAAGATCAAGACCGCGTTGATCGGCGGCGAGCTCTATGTGCAGCGCCCCGACGGTGCCCGTCCGCGGGTCCACGATGTGGTGCGCGTGGCACGCAAACCCGAAAGTGCCGCGGAGGTCGACCAGCTCGCCTTCGCCGCATTCAACATCTACGAGCTCGACGGCAAGGATCTCTCGCTCAACTATGGCGAGGCCTTCAACAAGCTGCTGGAGCTGTTCGAGGGCGGCGAGCGCATCCATCCGGTGGAAACCGTGGTCGGAGAGAATGCCGCGGCCGTGCTGCGACAGTTCAAGCGCTGGGTGATCCAGGACGGCGCGGAGGGGGTGGTCGCTCGCTCACCGACCGCCGGCGTGTTCAAGGTCAAACCGCGCCATTCGCTCGATCTCGCGGTGGTGGGTTTCAGCGAGGGGCTCGATGATCGCGAGGGGCTGATGCACGACCTGCTGCTGGCCGTGGTGCGGCCCTCCGGCCGCTTTCAGCTCGTCGGGCGGGTGGGCGGCGGCTTTAGCGACGAACAACGGGCCAAGCTGCTCGAGACCTTTCGTAAATCCGTGGTCGAGAGCGACTTCCACGAGGTCAATTCCGAGCGCGTCGCCTATCAGATGATCGCACCGGGGCCGGTGGTGGAGATCGAGTGTCTCGACCTCATCAGCCGGACTTCGCGCGGCAACACCATCGACAAGATGGTCCTGGAATGGAACGCCAAGGACAAACGTTGGGAGGGCGTGCGCCGGCTGCCGGTGTGCTCCATCCTTTCGCCGCGCTTCGTGCGCCTGCGCGACGACAAGTCGCCGGGTCCGGAGGATACCGGGCTCAAGCAAATCACGGATGTGGTGGAGATCCCCGATATCGAACGCGTCGCCGTCGGCGAGACGCTGCCCCGGGCGGAGATCCTGCAACGGGCGGTCGCCTCCAAGGTGCTGCGCGAAAAGACGATGGTGCGCAAGATCATGGCCATCAAGACCAATAAGGAAGACGCCACCGACGACTTCCCGGCCTACGTCCTGCACGTGACCGACTTCTCGCCGAACCGCCGGGACCAGCTCCAGTTCGAGACCAAGATCACCGCCTCCAGGGAACAGCTCGACGCCCTCTTTGCCGCCGCCCGCACGGAGTTCTTCAAGCAGGGTTGGAAAGAGGCGACGTGAGCCTGCGACTGCTGAGCTGGAACATCCTGCAGGGTGGAGGGCGGCGCCGCAGCGCCATCGTCGCTCACATCCTGGCCGCGCAACCGGACATCGTGACCTTGCAGGAGTTTCGCAACGGACCCGCCGGCGCACGCATCCGCAAGGACCTGGCCACCGCGGGCCTGCGCCACCAGTACGCGCCGGAGACCGACGATCCGGCCGCCAACACCCTGTTGCTCGCCGCCCGCATACGCTTCGAAGCCGGGAGCTTCCTCCCGGAGGAAACCGACGGACGCTGCCACATCCTCGAGGCCGAATTTCCCGCTGCGCTGCGCGGCGCCCCGCTTACGTTGTTGCCGATTCACTTCCCGCAGAAACAAGCGCAGCTACCCTTGTTCGCGGCCTTGATCCAGGACAGCCCATCGCTTCTCGGGCTGAACGCGCTGGTAGTTGGCGACCTGAACTGCGGTGTCCCGTTCGTCGACTCCGACACCAAGACCTTCGACAACCACCGCGAGTTTCAGCGCCTACTCGACCTGGGGTGGATCGATGCCTGGCGCAGCCGCCATCCCGCGGACCGGGAGTTCACCTGGGTCAGCCCGCGTACCGGGAACCGCTTCCGCTACGATCACTGTCTCGCTACACCGGGAGCGAACGCCCTGATTGCGTCAGCCGACTACGATCATGCGGCCCGCGACCCCGCCCGCTCGGACCACTCGGCACTGTTGATCACGCTCGAGGCTTAAGGCAACGCTGATTTTGCGATTCCCGTCCGGGCCGGGGAGGAGCCCGACAATTTCAAGCACCTTAGGGGACAAGAACATGGGCCGGCCCGGGAGTCGCGACTCTCGGACCGCGAGCCGATCAAATGCCAAGACGGCATTTGATCGGCGTTTACAGAAGGAGCGCGCGCGACGCCCGCCCTTGGAGACTGCGGATCCGCCTTCATTAACTGCTAAGCGGGCAATTGCCCGCCAACCACCAATAACGGAACGAGGAGAACGATATGAATCGCGAACCAACCGGTTTTACACGCCCCGCCCGCCTTGCCCTCGCCGGCGCGGTGCTCGCGTTGTGCGCCGCGCCCGCGTTTGCCGCCGAGCCGCTCACCGCCACGGCGGAGATCAAGGGTTGCACCGACGCCAACATCACCGGCACCGCCACCTTGACCGAGCAGGTGTCCGCCGAGGGCATCAAAGAGGTCCTGGTGGAGATGAAGGTCAGTGGGCTGACGGACGGCAAACACGCGGTGCACATCCACGAGGTCGGTGTCTGTACCCCCTGCGCCGACGCCAAGGGACACCATGATCCGGGCCCCTTCGGGCAATCGCGTCCCGACAGCGCCGGCGACGAGGTGCCCGCCAACGACATCAATCACCCCTACCACATGGGCGATCTGATCAACCTCGAGGTGGTCAACGGCGAAGGCACGATGACCCATACCACCAACCGCGTCACCCTCTCCCCCGGTCGCCTGAGCCTGTTCGACGAGGACGGCAGCTCGATCATCATCCACACCAACCCGGACACCTATTGCGACGAGGAATCCGACCTCAAGAAGGGCTGCGCCGGTGGTCCGCGCGACGCCTGCGGCATCATCAAGGCCGTCGCCAACTGAGTTGGGTAGTCGCTAACCAGCGGCTCGCTCTTGTCGCCCGGGCGCCGTCCCGGGCGCGTCACCCAACGCTTTCGAATTCACCGCTCGATCCGCTGGAATCCGGCTCGACCCAACCGAAACCACCTGAAGACGACGAGCTATTTCGGCACCACACGAGCACCCGGGAGTACGCAATCCGATGCCTCAGCCAACCACCGTCCAGCCGGCCGTCGCCGACGCCCCCCTCGCGGTGCTCTACGACGGCGGATGTCCACTTTGTCGGCGCGAAATCGCCCACTACCGGCGTTTGCGGCCGCTTCGCGCGGTCCAGTGGCTCGACATCGACGCCGATCGACAGGTTCCGTCGGCCTACGGCCTCTCGCGAGCGGAGGTAATGGCCCGCTTTCATGTCATCGAAGGGGAGCGGGTCCGCACCGGCGCGGACGCATTCGTCACCCTGTGGGACGCCATGCCGGGGTGGCGCCATTTGGCCGCAGCCGTCCGCGCGCTCGGCGCGACACCGATCCTGGAGCGCGTCTACACTCGATTCGCGCGCCGGCGACTGCGAGGGCGCTGCAAGGATGAAAGCTGCACACTCTCCTGAGCCTCGGCGCTCCGGGTCGGATCACGCGGTGCTTTGAGCAGGGCAAGCCGAGATGAGATGCCAACGCAACGATGTCGGCTCGACCGCCGCCCGGTGAAGTCACTACCCTGCGTTGTCCTGCTGGCCGCACTCGCGCTCCTCGTCGGGTGCGGATCATTGGTGGAGCGTCAGGCCGCCCTGGTGCTGGATACCGGCGGGTCGGGCGGAAGCGTTCTGGCGATCGACCCCCACTCCCGCGTCATCGCGCTCGGCACCCTGAACGGCTCGGTGCGGTTATGGGATCTCGAGCGCGGAACCCTGCTAGCCTCGTGGCGGGCGCACGAGGGCACGGTCAACGGCATCCTGTTTCTACCCGACGACCGCCTGTTGACGGCGGGCTACGACGGTCGGATGGCCCTCTGGTCAACCGCCGGACAGCGCTTGAGCGACTGGCCGACGGGATCCGCGGTGACTGCAATGAGCACGGTCCTGTCCGCCGAGGGCCTGGTCACGGGTCACGCGGACGGCATGGTTCGTCTCTGGGATGCGCACGGACACAAACGCGCTGAATGGCGGCCCCATGCGGGTGCGGTCCGCGCGGTGGCGATGACCCCGGACGGGCAACGGATCGCCTCCAGCGGGAACGACGGACAGGTCATGCTCTGGTCGCCGGACGAGCCCCCCGGTGCCCTGGCGACGCCCGGAACCGACGCTCACACGCTAGCATTCGCCCCGGCGGGCGACGTCCTGATCGGTGGCGGATGGTTCGCACTCTATCGTTGGGACCTGTCTTCCGGGCGGCTCCGCCCGCTGCCGACGGAGCATCGCGGACTGATCAAAAGCGTGCACTTCGTGCCGGACGGGCGGCTCGCCACCGTCAGCCGTCAAACCGACAGCTCGGTGTTGATCCTCGACCCGAACTCAGGGAGGACCCTACAGCGGCTCGGCGTCCACGACTTATGCGGAACCGCCGTGGCGCCCTCGCCGGACGGCCGCTACCTGGCTTCCACCAGCGACGACGCCACGGTACGCATCTGGCGCCCGAAACCGCCCGCTAGTCCGCGATTGTGAGCCGATTGAGCCACCGATGGATCTGGCCAACGTCTCACACCGACACCCGCTCAAGCAGCGGCCCTGCTCTCCACATTCCGCAAAAGCTGCACCAGGTCCGTAGCGTTCTCCATCGCAAAGACACCGGCTAGACCGTGATCGTCAAAGTCGGTAAACGGGCTTTCGTAGAGTCGCCGCGGATCCAAGGCACCGCGCTCGGTCAGGTGATCGAGGATCAGGTTGATGAATTCGATTTGGTTGGCGGTCAGCGCACGCCCGGTCGTGAAGCTTCCCAGCGCCTCTTTCGCCGCCTCCCGTTCCAGCCCCACGAGGGAACGTATGAAGCGTCCAATGCCGCCCTCCGCGCGAATGCGCTCCAGGTCGTCATTGGCGGCCGCCCCTTCGTCCACGAAGATCCGCTCCAGCTCGCTCAGGTCCATCGGGGTGAGCTGCTCGTTGCGGCGCAGCTGCTGAATGGTGACATGGTTGGCGTGTTGCTCCAGGAAGTGCCGCACCTTCAACAGAAACCGGCTCTTGTCGGTGCCATAGCCTGCATGCGGATTACTGACGGCTACCGCCCCGCCTATCTCGTCCTCGAAATCGCTGTAGACCATCTTCCGCTCTTCCGGCTCGATCAGCTTGACCAGGTCGCGCAATCGCCGGCGCAGGTGCTCCAACATCGGCAGGGTGACGTCTTGCCAGTACTCGTCGCTCTGCACCTCTGCGATCAGCTCGAGCTGGGCCTTTACCATCGGCACATTGGCAAGCGCTTCGAGCTGGCCCGCGATTGCGACGATACGGCGCTTGAGACCCATGAAGACCGGGGCCGCCCTGAGCACCGCAAGCTGGGTCGACAGCACCAGCAGGTCGAACTGCTTGGCCGCCAGGTCATCATCCACATAGGCGCTTGGCAGGCCGGCGATGTGCTCGCCGAGCTCCGCGCGTTCCTCGGTGGGCAGGCGCTCCCATACCGTCCGCTCCCTCAGAGGTTAAGATTCTCAAACCAACTCACCGGACATCTATGCTGACAGAGGGGGTCCCGTGGACATCATAGGGGCCAATGTTCCGATAACAGCGCCACCTCATCTCGCCCCGGGAGCACGCCCATGAACGCCACTGAAACCACGAGCCAAGACCGCGGGTCCTGCATTGATCCCGTAACGCTGGGAGTCCTGCGCTCCTTCAAGGCGATTCTGACCGCAAAGTACGGCGCTCGTCTGCGCTCCCTCTACCTCTTCGGCTCGCGGGCACGGGGGGACCATCGCCCCGACAGCGACATCGACATTGCGGTCTTTCTCGACGAGACCGCAGACCCCTTGGGCGAGCAGTTTGAGCTCATCGAGCGCGGCTACGACATCGTGTTGGACACCGGGGTCAATATCCAACCCTGGGTGTTCGCCCAAGCGAGCCTGGCCGATCCCGCCCACCATCGCGCATCGCACCTCGTCAGCACCATCCGCCGTGAGGGCATCCCGTTGTGATCGATGCGTTAATGACCAAGGCTCGCCAGGCGCTGGCCACTGCGGCGCGGGATCTCGACGGAGGCGATCCGGATGCCGCGGCGAACCGTGGTTGCTACGCTGCCTTCTATGCCGCCCGGGCCATGTTCGATGCGCGCGGCTTGGAGAAACCAAAGACCCACAGCGGCCTGATTGCCGAGCTCGGCCAGCGGTTCGTCAAGAGCGGGCCTTTCGAGCGGGACTTGGGCGCCACCCTGGGCAAATTGGAAAGTCTGCGCTCCTATGCCGACTACACCCTGGACCCGACGCCGCGGGAGAAGGCCGAGGTGGCCCTTCAGGCCGCTCGAGCCTTTGTTGCAGCGGTCGCAAGGGAGATTGCGAGCGGCAAGTAGGCACAGGTCGGAAATCGGCGCCGAGTCGGCGGCGTCGAGCCAAATCCAACGCCCTGCGCCCGACGCGGAGCCGGCGACCGTGAGCCGCGTTCGCGGCAACCATGAAATGCGGGGAGCCGACCTGAAGTCGTGCGGTTAAATTCCAAGGCCGGGACGCATCCATTGCGAAGCCCCACAAGTCAGGGGAGCACTAGGCTCCCCTGGCCGACCGGGGTTACGGATACAATCTTTTCGACTCTGACCCGAGACTTCGCCGGCCGACCGGTGCGACTCGCCAATAAGAGCACGCGGAGCACGACGCAGTCTTGGTTACGTCCTGCAGCAACAAGTCGGCTCCACTCGACGTCCGGGAGGTCGCTGAGCTCCAGGGTAATGATCGGGTTCAGAAAACCCGTCTGATCGCGCTCCACCTTCGCACTGGCCTGATCACGCCCAAAGTCCTGGTCCCGCAGCACGACTTGAATATCGAGAACGTCTCCAGTCTGGAATCCGAGGGCGGTAGGTGGATGAATGCTGGGTTCCTTGGGTCCCGGCGTCGCCTCGTCCGTGCCCCCAGACTGGATAGTAATGGGTCCGGACGAACTACCACCCGCGCCCTCGATGCCCTGCTCAAGGTCCTCCAGGCTGCGTTCCGGCAGATCCAGCGCGGCAGACACGGGTTCACAGTGCACGCAGTAGCGATCTTTACTCCGCCAGAACCGGAGCTCCTGAATGTCGTCCAATCCTGCGTCAACAATTGCGCCGACATAGTCCAGGCACAGACAGATTTCGGTGAAAAATTTCGTTGGCATCGATTTTGGCGCGTCCGGCAATGTATACGGGGTGAAAACATCGTACGCAGCGCCGGGGCCTGTTCAGGGACAAAAACGCATCGAATAAACCCGCTTTTGTCCAAATGGTTCGATGTCTCGGGTTTCGCCCCCCCTATTCGCGGCTATTTACGATGCACGCCGCGAAAATCCATGCTCCGATGTCGCGCCCTCCACGTCCCTCCACGCGGGTCCATGCCCCCGGCAGTCGCGTCGCGTCGGCGCTGCGTACGGCCACAGATCGAGGTTCGGGGCGAAACGCCTCGCAGCCGACGCCCAGCGGACCGACCGCTGCTTCCAACTCCGCAATCCGCGAAGTCGGCAGCTTCGACGAGTGCAGGATTACGAGCGATTCCGGTCCGATCCCCAGATTGAGCAGCCCTGCGACCCACATACGCATCTCCTCCGGATCTACGATCACGGGGCTCCCCGCGCGATGTACGTATCGCTGGCGCCACAGCTCAAGCCAAACCCCGAGCCACCCCGTGTCGGTACCGCGTTGCGCGTCACAAACCAAATTCGATAGGGCTGCAGCGATGTATCCATGGTCGCGTCCTTCGTATGACCGTGGCCCCGGGAACCTTGCCAATGGAAACCCCGTTCGTCGTTCAAGGTCCCGTGCCAAGCGGATCCACGAAGCGATCGACTCCGAACGATAGTCCAGCCGTTGCGCGATGCGCGCCGGACCCTCGCCAGACGCCTCCAGTCGCAGCACCTCCGCCACGTCTGCGAGCCGCCGCGCCGACTGCTCTTCCGCGCGTGAATCCGAGGACGGCACGTAGGCCGCACTTGCGCCAAGAGCTCCGGGCAGCGGGAGCGGATCGCGGGCGAGTAGATGCAGTACGACAGCGCTCGCGCCTCCGGCTGCTTCGCCAGCACGACTGCGAATCTGGCGCACGTTCGCCGCAGTGAGTCCCGTCAGGCACTTGAGCAGCGCATCATCCGCAGTGTGATCCTGTCGGCACGTCTGATGCTTGACCCAATCGAGCAGATGCGTATAGACGCCGACCGTGGTCCAGGGTGAGGCATGTCCCGCGATCATCGCCTCCTGGTACAGCGTCCGGCGGGTCGCCGTGACCGATCCAAAGTGGACAAGTCGATAGGCTTCGGCGCTGTCGATGAGCTCCTTCGGCGGGCGTGTCCCGGGTAGCGATGCGTCGGCAGGCAGACACAGCCACTGAACCATGAGTGTGCGAGCGGTATGGCGCAGGTGATAGGGAACAAGCGTGTAGTCCCCGGAAACCTCGCGCAGCACCCGCGTGAGGCGCTCGAGCATTCCGTCGCCCGCCAGCGACCAGAGGGTCTTCGCCCGGGCGTCGCGGCACCGGGCCTCGACATCCGCGAGCTCGGCAAGCTCAGC
>JBGSTR010000086.1:0-1640 GCA_041736365.1 Chromatiaceae bacterium
GTCGGCCCCGGTGCCGCCAAGCCCGCCGAGACGGTCGCGCATCTCGATCACGAGACGTTGGGCGGTCTTGCGCCCGATCCCGGGAATTCGGATCAAGGCGTCCAAGTCCTCAAGCTCGACGCACTCGGCGAAGCGTTGCGCGTCCATGGCGGATAGGATCGCGAGTGCCATGCGGCCACCGACCCCGGTAACCTTTAGCAGGCTGCGAAACAGATCCCGATCCTGCTCGCGGAAGAATCCGTACAGGACCTGGGCATCCTCGCGCACCGCCAGATGGGTGACCAGGGTCACCGTCTCTCCTAGCGCGGGCAGCGCGTAGAAGGTGGACATGGGGGCCTCGACCTCGTAGCCAACCCCGCCGACATCCAGCACCAGATGCGGCGGACGCCGCACCAGGATCTGACCGCGCAGGCGGCCGATCATGGCCGAAAGTCCCGCCACGAGGCCGCGGCACGCTTGCGCGCCGGAATCCCCATGGAGTGCGCGTGACACAGGGCTATGGCCAGCGCATCCGCCTCGTCCTCGCCCGGCTCCTCGGCGAGCGCGAGCAGCACCCGCACCATGTGCTGGACTTGGCTCTTCGCCGCCGCGCCAGTGCCCACCACGGCGAGCTTGACCGACTTCGGACTGTACTCGTGCACCGCGACGCCGCCCTTGAGTCCCGCGCACAGCACCGCCCCCCGAGCCTGGCCGATCTTCAGTGCCGCGGTCGGGTCGCGGGCGAAGATCAGCTGCTCGACGGCCATTTCGTGGGGGCTGAATTCCGCGACGATGGCGGCGATCCGGTCGAAGATCAGGCCCAGGCGATCCGGCCAGGGCTGCTCGCCGACACGCACGCACCCGCTGGCGATGCGCACGCTGCGCCGACCGTCGGTATCGATGACGGCGAAACCCGTGGTGCGGGACCCGGGATCGACGCCGAGGATCCGATGGCGCAAGGGCGCGGTCTCGAGCATCCGCTCAGACGATCCCGGCGCGTGCGACGACACGCCGCGGATTGGCCGGACAGACCGCTGCGCGCAACTGCTCAGACATCGAGATCGGCGAGGATCTCATCGGCGATGTCCGCGTTGTGATAGACCTCCTGCACGTCGTCCAAGTCGTCCAGCACCTCGACCATGCGCAGCAGTCGCTCCGCCGTGTCGCGATCGAGCTCCGCCGACGTAGTCGCGTTGTAGGTGACCTCCGCAACCTCGGTGTCGAGCCCGGCCGCTGCGAGCCCGCCGCGCACGGCATCGAATTCCTCCGGCTTAGTAAGCACGTCCAACGATCCGTCGTCGTTGACCACCACGTCCTCGGCCCCGGCCTCCAGGGCCGCCTCCATGACCGCGTCCTCGTCGGTCCCTGGCTGAAAACTAATGATCCCCTGCTTGACGAACAGATAGGCAACCGAGCCGTCGGTACCGAGATTCCCACCGTGTTTGGTAAAGGCGTGTCTGACCTCGGCGGCGGTGCGGTTGCGGTTGTCGGTCATGCAATCGACCATGACCGCAACGCCCCCGGGGCCGTAGCCCTCGTAACGGATCTCCTCGTAATCCTCGCCCTCCGCGCCGCCGGCCCCACGCTTGATCGCCCGTTCGACGGTGTCGCGCGGCATGTTCGCCGCGAACGCCTTGTCCATCGCCAGGCGCAGTCGCGGG
>JBGSTR010000101.1:0-2097 GCA_041736365.1 Chromatiaceae bacterium
GGCACCAGCGGTCCGAGCCTCCCGTCCTGGAGGATCTCGCGCGGGCCGGCGCCGCAGTCGGTGCTCACCACCGGGGTGCCGAGCGCCAGGGCCTCGATCAGGACCGTAGGAAGTGCGTCCCAGACGGAAGTGAGCACGACCAGATCGGCCGCTCGAAGATAGGGATACGGGTTCGCCACCCAACCCGGCAGATCGACGTCCGCGACCAGCCCGAGGTCGGCGCGGTCCGCTTCGGTCTGTGCGCGCAGGCTCCCGTCGCCGATGATTATGAGACGGCTTTCGCGCTCGGATCGCAGTTGCTTGAACGCGCGCAGCAGCGTCGGCAGATCCTTCTCGCGCTCGAGTCGGCCGGCGAAGACCACCACCGGAACCGCGTGCTCTCGCAACCATTGGTGCTCGACCGGGATCGCCGCAAGCTCCGTCAGCTCCGGCCCCACGATCGGGTTCGGTATGGTGACGATCGGCACGTCGGGACCCAAGAGTCGGCGCATATCCTCTGCGGTGTCGCGGGAGATGGCGATCACCCCGCGATTGAGTCGATAGTAGTGGAGCACGTCGGCACGTCTGCGGCGTGCCTTCGCGCCGGGAAGGTGGTCGAGCTTCACGCTCATGCGCCCATGGACGGTCACGAACACCGGGGTCGACATGCCGGTAACGCGCACCGCGTCCAACACCGCTCGATTCTCGCGGATCCGGTGGGTCAGGACGGCGGCCGGACGCCGGCGCATGAGATACAGGGCCATGCGCGGGACGCGGGTCAAGGCGGCCATACGTCCCAGAGAGACCATGTGGACGGCCGGATCGACACGCTCCGGGATCGTCTCCACGGCGGTGGTGACCAGCAGATCCGTGGCGATCCCGCGGGCGGCGAAGCCGTTGGCCAGGCGCGCGGCGATCTTGGCGGTGCTGCCGCCGTCCAGCGGACCGCAATAGACGGCAATGCGTGGCGTTGCGTTCAATGCGAACCGTTTTTTGTCGAATGGGCGGCAATCGGACCCGGGCGCAATCGGAAGCTATAAAGGATGCCCAGGTAGAGGATCAGGAAGAAGCGGAATTCCGTATTGATGAGCCGGAAGTCGTAGGCGCAGAAGATGAGGGTCATAACGCCGGTGAGCACCAGGAAGTGCTGCAGGCGTCCCTGGTCGGCGAGCACGCGCGCGCGGAGGTCGCGGTAGGCCAGGGTCATGACCACCAGCACGGCCAACGCGATGGCGGCGCCGGCCAGCCCGAAGCGAACCGGGATCTCCAGCCACGAGCTGTGCAGATGCGAGTAGATGCGGGCGCCCTCGCGGTCGCGCTCGGATAGCCTGACCGCCGGCAGATCGACCAGGAATTCGGTGCTGCTGCTGCCGGGACCCCATCCGAGCAGGGGGCGTTCGAAGAACAGGTCGAGCCCGACCCGATAGAGGTTGATGCGGGCACCCACGGGTGTCTGGTAGCTCAGATTCTCGAGCGAGGTGGCGGCGTCGATGGACGCGACATCGTAGGCGAATCGATCGCGGCTCGACCACAAAACAGTTGCCGCGAGCGTGATCACCAGCAGGCCGGGGAGCGCGAGCAGGGCGGCACGTCGCCCCGACCACTCGCCGGCCCGCCCTTCCGCGATGGCCTTATAGAGCAGGCTGCCAAGCCCAACCAGGGCCAGTGTGACAGCGGCGCCGCGCGCCTGTGTGACCACGAGGACGGCGAAGAAAAACAGCGCCGCGCCGACCCACAGGGACCAACCCAGCAGCGGTCGCGGGCGCCCGCGCAAGCGGATGGTCGTGATCTCGACGCGGAACAGGAACAGACCCAGCAGTACCACAGAGGCGATGAAGGCCAGACCGAGCGCGGCGTAGCCGAAGTGGTAGCGCAGCCCTCCGAGGATCTCGCCGAGCAGCGACCAGTCAGACTTGCGCAGCACGCCGACAACGAGCCCCAGCGCCGCCGCCGCCATCATCATTCGGACCAAGCGCGAGTCGCCCGCCAGCCAGTGGGCGACCACGATAAACAGGAACGGCGCCGACCACAGCCAGACCCCGTGCCACTGCAACGCCGCGCTCTCGGGGAACAGGCTCGCGGCCCGCGCGGCCAGCAATGCGGTGATTGCGGTGGCGC
>JBGSTR010000094.1:0-5496 GCA_041736365.1 Chromatiaceae bacterium
GAACGATTCGCCGAGGTGCTGGTGGTGATGGCCGACGAGCTGGGCGGGAATCTTAGCGCGCCGGGACGCGAGCCGCTACCGTTTCGGGTCGAGCGCGAGCCGGACGACGACTGGCCGGCGGGCTTCGCGTTCCAGCTGGTCCTCGGTGACCAGCCCATCCAGCCGATTCCCGAGGCGGTGCAGTTGATGCACTCCATCGTCCAGGATTTCGGGCACATACCCGCCGCATACCTGGAGGCCGCGGGGCAGGGCCTGTATCACCGCCGCAGCGGTCCCGCACGCGAGGATGCGGCGCCGCTGCCCGAGCGCGACACCTACATCTACGACGAGTGGGACTACAGCCGTGGCGGTTACCGCAAGGCTTGGTGCCAGCTCCGGGAGCGCGACGTCCATCCCCAGCGGGACGATTTTGTCGCGGCGACGCGCCATAAGTACAAGGGGCTGCTGAAGCAGCTCTATCGCACCTTCGAGGCCCTGCGCGGCGAGGAAAAGCTGCTGAAACGGGAGCCCTTCGGCGAGGAGCCCGACATCGACGCCATCGTCGAGGCCTATGCCGATCACGCCCGCGGACTGGAGATGCCGGAACGGCTGTTTCTGCGCCGCCGCAAGCTCGAGCGCAACATCGCCGTGCTCTTCATGGTCGATATGAGCGGCTCCACCAAGGGCTGGATCAACGACGTCCAGCGCGAATCCTTGGTGCTCTTGTGCGAGTCGCTGGAGCTGCTGGGCGATCGCTACGCCATCTTCGGCTTCTCCGGGTACACCCACATGCGTTGCGAGCTCTATCGCATCAAGGGTTTCGAGGAGCCCTACGACGAGCCCGTGCACGCGCGCATCAGTGGTATCCGACCCCAAGATTACACCCGCATGGGCGCGAGTATTCGCCACCTCACCGGCAAGCTGCTGGCGGTCGAGGCGCGCACCCGGGTGCTGATCACGCTCTCGGATGGCCGACCCGACGACGAGGACGGTTACCGCGGCGAATACGGCATCGAGGACACCCGCCAGGCGGTGTTGGAGGCCCGCAGCCAGGGCGTGCACCCGTTCTGCATCACCATCGACGATCAGGCACAGGACTACCTGCCGCATATGTTCGGGCCCTCGAGCTATGCGCTGGTGGAACAGGTGTCGAAGCTGCCCTATCGAGTGTCGGACATCTACCGGCGCATCACGGCTTGACGCAGTCCGGGCGCGGGCTTCCCACTCGCGACGATTGTCGTCGCAGGCATGCCCCGGCACGCGTCTCGGGGTAATATGGCCCCGAGGTTTCGCGCCTCGTTTTCCATCGGCGCACCACGCGCTCCCTTCCGCCGGTTTGAGGCATCGAGTAGTAACCCAATGATCGAGACGACCCAAGGTCCGGCGCTGGAGCGCGACATCGAGCTGTTCACCGCCCTGCTCAGCGAGGTGCTGCGCGAGCACAGTCGCAAGCGGGTGCTGGTGGTCGTGGAGCGGTTGCGCGACGGCTTCGCGCAGCTGCGCAAGCGCGAGGACCCGGGGCTTCGCGAGAAGCTGATGAAACGCATCGACGGTCTGGAGCCTCAGACACTCTCCGACGTGGTGCGCGCCTTCAACATCTACTTCGGGCTGGTCAACACCGCCGAGGAGCTGAACGCCTACCTGCAACGCATGGATCGCATCAGCTCCGGCGAGCGGCTGTGGTTCGGGTCGTTCGACGACACCGTGCGGCAGTTTCACGCCGACGGCGTGAGCCCGGAGGGGTTTCAGAGTCTGCTCGAGCACCTGGTCTACGCGCCGGTGTTCACCGCCCATCCCACCGAGTCGCGGCGACGCACCCTGTCCGAGACCTTCCGGCGGATCTTCCTGGTCGCCCAGGACCTCCATCGCCGCAAGCTCAACGACGAGGAGCTGGAGGAGCGGCTGCAGGAGATACTCACCCAGATCCAGATCCTGTGGAAGACCGACGAGGTGCGGGTGCACAAACCCAACGTCACCGACGAGGTGCGGCGCGGGCTCTACTTCTTCCGCGAATCGCTGTTCGACGCGGTCCCCCGCGTCTACCACTCCCTAGAAAAGGCGGTGCGGCGCGCCTACGGGCCGGAAAGCGGGATCCGGGTGCCGAGCTTCATCCGTTTCGGCTCCTGGATCGGCGGCGACCGCGACGGCAACCCCTTCGTCAAGCCCGAGACCACGGCGCTCGCGGTACGCATGCACCACGAGCTGGTGCTGCAGGAGTACCTGCAACGCATCGGCGACCTGCGCCGCATGCTGAGCCACTCCAGCGCACTCTGCCAGCCCTCGCCCGCGTTCCTCGATAGTCTCGACTCGGACGAGGACTACTGGCTCGTCACCATGGCGCAGAGCCAGCGTCTCTATATCAACGAGCCCTACCGCCGCAAGCTGGCGATGATGGGCCATCGCATGACCGCCAGCCTGGAGTGGGTGCGCGCGCGCATCGACGGCAGTCCCCACGAGGATTTACCCGACGGCTATTTCAGCGATGAAGATTTCCTGAGCGACCTGCGCCTGATCCGCGACTCGTTGGCCCATCACGGCGACGCCGCCGCGGCGGCCGGCCCGCTGCAGGACCTCATCCGGCTGGCGGAGACCTTCGGTTTCCATCTGGTGCATCTGGACCTGCGCCAAGAGTCCACCCGCCACACGGATGCCGTAACCGAGCTGTTCGCACGCCAGGCCGGTGCCCCCTACTACCAGGCGTTCGACGAGGATCAGCGCTTGCTGGCCCTATCGGAGGCGATCGCACACCCACATCCGTTCGTCATCGACAAGGCAACGCTGACCCCGGAGACGCGCGAGACCATGGAGGTCTTCGAGGTGATGGCGGCGATGCGCGCCGAGATCAGCCCCAACGTATTCGGCGAGTACGTCATTTCCATGACTCACGCGGCGAGCCACGTGATGGAGGTGATGCTGCTGGCGCGTCTGGCGGGGTTGGCAGGCCAGGATCGTCGCGGCTGGTTCTGCGATATCCGCATCGCGCCCCTGTTCGAGACCATCGAAGACCTGGGGCGTATCGAGTCGGTGATGGCGACGCTCCTCGACAACCCGGTCTACGGCGCCCTGCTCAAGGCCTCGGGCAATCAGCAAGAGGTGATGCTCGGCTACTCCGACTCGTGCAAGGACGGGGGCATCCTGGCCTCGAGCTGGAGCCTCTACGAGGCCCAGAAGCGGGTCATTCGTCTCGCCGACGATCGCCAAGTGTCCTGCCGTTTGTTTCACGGGCGCGGCGGCACCATTGGTCGCGGCGGCGGCCCGACCCACGAGGCGATCCTGTCTCAGCCCGTCGACACCGTGCACGGCCAGATCAAGTTCACGGAGCAGGGGGAGGTGCTCTCCTATCGTTACGCCAATCCGGAGACGGCGCGTTACGAGCTGATCATGGGGATCAGCGGGTTGATCAAGGCCAGTCGCTGCCTGATCGAGGCGCCGCCCGAGGATCGCAACGACTATCTCGGCATCATGGACGAGCTCGCCCGCTACGGTGAGGAGGCTTACGGGCGGCTGATTCGCGACACCGACGGTTTTCTCGACTATTTCTACGAATGCACGCCGCTCGATGCCATCGCGCTGCTGAACATCGGCTCCCGCCCGTCGCATCGCAAGAAGGCGGATCGCTCGCTGGGCTCCATCCGCGCCATTCCCTGGGTCTTCGGTTGGGCGCAGTCTCGGCACACGCTACCGGCCTGGTACGGCATCGGGCAGGCCATCGAGCGCTGGCGGGGCAACGACCTCGGTCGCCTCGCAAAGCTGCAAACGATGTATCACGAGTGGCCGTATTTTCGAGCGCTGCTGTCCAATACCCAGATGTCCCTATTCAAGGCCGAGATGCACATCGCCAAGGAATATCTGCGTCTTTCCGCCGACCCCGCTCGGGCGCGGACGATCTATGACCTAATCGAGACGGAGTACGAGCGCACCCTGACTCAGGTCCTCCATGTCGCCGGGCTGCGCGGGCTGATGGAAGAGACGCCGGAGCTGCAGCTCTCGCTGGCGCGGCGCAACATCTATCTGGACCCGTTGAACCACATCCAGATTGCAGCGTTGCAGCACTATCGCAGCGAGGCCGACGAGGCGGGTCAAGAGGGATGGCTCGATCCGCTGTTGCGATCCATCAACGCCATCGCCGCCGGGATGCGCAACACGGGCTGACCCTCGGGTCGGCGGGCTAGGGGCGGCTCCGGCGGCGCCGTGCCGCTATCCCCGCCCGCGGGCCCGTGCGGGCGGGTCGGCTAGCTGAAAGCCGGGTGTTGTGGTGATAATTGCAGCCCGCGTCCTGCAACGCCCACAGCGAGGAGTCTGCCATGAACATCGTGCGTCCCGTCGGCTCGGCAATGGCCGTGCGCCTTTGGATTCTTGCCGCCATCCTGGGTTTTACCGGTTTGTCGGAGCTTCCGGCGGCGGAAGACGTGGCATCCGGCCATCCGTCACCAAATGCCTCGGGGTCGGCATGGGACCAAGCCCAGCGCGATTCGAGCAACGCTTGGAACGAGGCTTCCGAGGTCTCCCGCAATGCGTGGGAGAGTGCACGAGACCAGTCGACCAAGCTCTGGAAGAGCGCCACCGACGAGGCCACGTGGCGGAGCGCCCGCGATCAGTCCAACGATCTTTGGCTCAAGGCCAAAAAGAGCTCGCAGGAGGCTTGGGATACGGCGGCCAAGCGCTCCGACGAGGCCTGGGAGTCCACCAAAAGCTACTCGGAGCAGCAATGGAACCGGGCGGCCGAGGGCTCCCAGCAGATGTGGGATTCGACCAAGGACGTCTCGGAGCAGCAATGGGATCGGGCGAAGTCGGCCGTTTCCGGCACCACGGCCAGTCCGGCGACGCCGTCTCAGTGATTCACCCAAGCACACGCCCGATCGCGCCGGAGGCATTCCGGCGCGCGCGCCGACGGCTGGCTAGTGGCGGTGCTGGCGGTTCGGGAGCTGCCGGTACTCGGAGCAGCGTCGCGGCGTGGGTACGCCCTTGCCCGGATTCAGCAGCTCCTCGGGGTCGAAGGCGCGTTTCACGGCACGGAATTGCTCCAGCTCATCGGGGGTGAATTGCACGCACATCTGCTGGATCTTCTCGATGCCCACGCCGTGCTCGCCGGTGATCGTGCCGCCGACCTCGACACACAGCTCCAGGATGCGTCCGCCCAGCTCCTCGGTGCGCTCCAGCTCACCCGGTTTGTTGGAGTCGAACAGGATCAGCGGATGCATGTTGCCGTCCCCGGCGTGGAACACATTGGCCACCGCGAGACCGTATTCCTCCGATAGCTCCGCGGTACGCCGCAGCACCTCCGGTAGGGCGCGGCGCGGGATGGTGCCGTCCATGCAGTAGTAGTCCGGCGAGATGCGCCCGACCGCCGGGAATGCGGATTTGCGACCCTTCCAGAAGCGTATTCGCTCGGCGTCGTCGCGCGAGGCCTTCACCTCGGTGGCGCCGCTGGCGAGCAGCAGGTCGCGGACCTGCATGACCTGCTCGGCGACCTCCTGCTCGGTGCCGTCCAGCTCGCAGATCAGGATCGCCGCGGCG
>JBGSTR010000102.1:0-25091 GCA_041736365.1 Chromatiaceae bacterium
GCCCACCAGCGGCGCGGCAATGCGCTGCATGGCCTCGGAGCCGGCGCCGCCGCCGAACAGGATCGGGAGCAGGGCGGCGATGATCGCAACCTTGGTCAATATGACCGGGCGCAGCCGGGACAGTGCACCCTCGACCACCGCCTCCCGAACATCCACTCGGCTCAGCCCGGCGCCGCCGCGCGCCTCTCGGCGCCGCTTGAGCGCGCGGTTGAGATTAGGACAGTCGTTCCTAATGGGTACAAACCCCCACCCAGGCGGGCTGAAAAATACTGTATCGGGAGCAAAACGTGGGGGGGAAGGCCCCATTACGGCATTTCCCACAATTCGATAAGCTAATTGACCTATAGCCATGCCTAGGCTCGCTACGCCGACGCGATCCGGGAGGTCCAAGTTACCGGGGCAGCGAAGCCTATGTCCGAGCATCCGCGGCAAATGGTGCTGTTGGTCGACGACACGCGACTCATCCGCGATCTCGTCTCGGGCGGCCTGCGGGCGCGTTTTCCCGCACTTGAAGTGCTACAGGCGGAGAACCTCGCACAAGGCTACGAGCTCGTCAGCAACTACCTGCCCGGGCTCGTTTTGCTGGATATCGGTCTGCCCGATGGAAGTGGCTTGGCTCTCGCCGGGCGAATTCGCGACGAGCTACCGGGCGTCGTTGTAGGGATCTGTACGCTCCATGACGATCCGGAGCTCCGGCAGGCCGCCGCCGACAGTGGGGCGGCCTGCTTCATTGTCAAGCACGGCGAGCTCTGGAGCGAGATCGAGCGCCTCGTCCGGACGGTGTTCGGCGACCCGGGCAGCGGCCCTGCTTTGCCGAGGCGCCGGGTGCGGCCAAACGCGCTGGAACGATTCCGCGAATCGCCCGGGACCGGGAAGGTTTAGGGATTGGCGCAAGGCGGCGCGTGGTGTGGGTGTGTGGACGGCGAGCCGGCATTCACCAGAGAACGTTGAGGACGGGAAGGGCGGAGAAAATTAGAGGGTCCGGTAGGGAACTGGGAGGGCCAGGCGGTAAGTAAGGCGATAGAGGGGGGACGGGCGCAGGCGAAACTGCGTTTTTCCTTTGAAAACTAGACGCAACGAGGAGCGGAGGTTCGACGTGAACGAGACTCAATTGGCACCTCACCCGGTGAGGCGCAAGTACCCGAAATGGGTGAATTTCGTATTGGCGGCAACGATTGGGGTTGGCGTTGGGATGGGCCAGGGCTTCGCGGCACCCGGCATCAATCCGAACAAGCCGGTGATCAGCCAGCCGAACAGGCCAGCCACCAACAAGGTAGGCCAGCCAATACAAACCAAGTCCGGCAGGAAAGCCGCGATCCAGGACGCTACTGAAGCCCTGCTTAAGGCGGCGCCCGGGACGCTGCGAGCGCCGACGCCTATCCAAGCGGACTCCATTTCCTTGATGGGCTTCCCCGGCGGGCCGACTGACGCAACGGCGGTCCCGCACTATTTCGGACCCTGGCCAAACTGGGCGCTCAGTCCGCTTACCGTGGCGGATGCGACCGTTACATCGACCCTCCCACTGTAGGCACTCCGGCGACCGCCACGGCCACGGTCGGGACGGGTGGTGCCGTCACCGGCATCACCATCACCGACACGGGCAGCGGCTACATTGCCGCCCCCGGCGTGACGATAACCGGCACCGGGACACTCGCCACCGCCACCGCCTCCGTCACCCTCTCCGGGTCGGTCACCGCCATCAACGTCACGGACGGCGGCGCGGGCTATACGGCCCCCATTGTCACCATCTCGGGCGGTGGCGGAACGGCAACCCCGGTGCAGGTCGGCAACCGGGTCATCGACCGGTCGATCGCCACCGACGGCGCTTCGCAGGTGTTCGTCGTCCTTCCCGATCTGCTGCCCACTGGGCAGATCACCAGCTTCCTGACCCGCAACCAGCCCGGAAGCGCTGGCTTCAGTTTCACTGCCTTCGTGCTGCGGGCGACTGGCGCGACAAACGAATACGAAGTGATCTCCCAGAGCGGTCCCTTTACGGTGCCTCCCCTCACCGGCGCCAGCCAGACCGAGACGTGGGCGGCAGGAGGCGTACCCGTGCAGGCCGGCGACGTGATGGCCTTCTACGGGCAGGGTATCCCCCTCGACATCGGGACCGGCACGGACATCCTCAGCTTTCCGGCCCCCGCCGCACCAAACACTGGCGATATCATTACACTGGGCACCGGTGGGTTCCCGCTCTTTAACCAGGCGCGCACCTATTCCTTCGCGGCCGACGTCCTCGACACTTCCGGCGGCGTGCCCGTGACGGACAATGCCACGGCCACGGTTTTTGGCGGTGTCGACGCGGTTGTTCTCAGCGACGGCGGCAGCGGCTACACCAACCCGACCGTCGACTTCGACATGCCGGATTCCCCGGACGGGGTGAAGGCTGTCGCCCATGCCGTGTGTAACGGTGTTGACGACGGCGCCTGCGACGCGCCTGGTACCATCACGGAGATCGTGGTGGACCAGCCGGGCTCGGGCTACTCCTTTGCGCCCGGCGTCGTAATCCGAAACGGCACCCCCTTCGATCCGCTGCCCCTCCTCGCTGGCGGATCCGCTGCCACCGGCACGGCAACGCTGGCGGTCCAGACGGTCGTGCTCGATACATTCGGCTCGGGCTACATCTCCCCTCCTGAGGTCTCCATCACAGACACGGCGCCAGGTACCGGCAACGGCGCCCTGGCCGAGGCTACCACCGACTTCGGCACGGTCACCGCGATCGACGTTACCAATCCGGGCTCCGGGTATCTCACCGCGGGCGGCATCAAGAAGTTCGTCGACACCCTGCCGGGGCTGTGCGACCCGTCCGCGGATAATTGCGTGCCCAACAATCTGGGCCAATATCTGCCGCTCGCCGTGCCCGACACCGGGACTTTCACACTCGGTAACCAGTTTGCCGACGACGCCGACTACTACGAGATCGCGCTGGTCCAGTACCGCAAGTGCATGAGCTCTTCCTTCCCCGGTTGCGAGACGAATCCTCCGGCTGCTGGGATAGGGACTCTGCTGCGCGGCTATGTGCAGCTCGAGACCCCGGCCAACGCGTCATGGAGCAACCATGTCCCGCTGTGTAACGAGCGGCTCGATGGCACCGGCTGCGATCCCATCAATTACCCAGGGACCACGACGCAGGTGCTGGCCGTGGACGAACCCCAGTTCCTGGGCCCCGTCATCCTGGCCAAGAAGGACCGGCCGGTCCGGATCACCTTCTACAACCTGCTGCCAACCGGGCAGGGCGGAGACCTCTACCTCCCCACGGACTCCACGCTGATGGGCGCGGGCTTTGTCCCGGATTCATGGCGCGAGCTAACCGCTGAAGGAACCGTGATGGACGAGGTGCGCAATCCTCCCTGCACCCAGTTCCCGAAGAGCGACGACTGCTTCAAGGACAATCGGGCCACGCTGCACCTGCACGGCGGCACCAGCCCCTGGATCAGCGACGGCACGCCGCACCAGTGGATTACGCCGGCCGGCGAATCCACGCTTGAGCCTCAGGGCGCGAGTGTGGGGCAGGTACCGGACATGACGGGGCTGGATCCGACTCTCGGCGTGCCCGATTGCTCGGGCGAGAACGACGGTTGCCAGACCTTCTACTACACCAACCAGCAGTCCGCGCGGCTGATGTTCTATCATGACCATGCCTTCGGTACGACGCGCCTCAACGTCTACCTGGGCGAGGCCGCCGGCTATCTGATCGGCGACGCGACGGAAGACAAGCTGGTCGCAAGCGGGACCATCCCGGCGGAACAGATCCCGCTCATCATACAAGACCGCACCTTCGTGCCCGACGCAGCGCAGCTCGGCGAGCAGGATCCCACCTGGGACAGCACCCGCTGGGGCGGCTACGGCGACTTCTGGTATCACCACGTCTACATGCCGGCCCAGAATCCGGGCGACCCCTCGGGCATGAGCGCCTATGGCCGCTGGATGTTCGGCCCCTGGTTCTGGCCGCCGGCCACACCGCCGCACGGCCCCATTGACAACCCTTACTACACCGCGGCTTGCAGCCTGGACGACCCGAGTACCTGGCAGTACGACACGGATCCCTTCTGCGAGCCGCCGTTGATCCCTGGCACGCCCAACATCTCCGCCGGCATGGAGCAGTTCAATGACACGCCGCTGGTGAACGGGACGGCCTATCCGACCGTGACCCTGGAGCCAAAGGCCTACCGCCTGCGCGTCCTGAACGCGGCCAACGACCGCTTCTTCAACCTGCAAATGTACGTTGGCGATCCGAACAGTGTCGTTGACCCGGTCATCGGCCCCACGGAGGTCGCGCTCAATCCGGCGGAGTTGGCTGCTGCCCAGCTCGACCCGGTGGTCTTCCCGACGCCGGTCGATTCCAACAACAATGCGGCGGGCCCCGACTGGATCGTGATCGGCAGCGAGGGCGGCTTCCTGCCGGCCCCGGCGGTGGTGGACGGCCAGCAGCCGACGACCTGGATCACCGACCCGACGCGTTTTGACGTCGGTAATGTGGACAAGCACTCCCTGCTGCTGGCACCGGCCGAGCGGGCCGACGTGGTCGTCGACTTCTCGCAGTTCGCGGGCAAGACCCTGATTCTCTACAACGACGCGCCGGCCGCCTTCCCGGCCCGGGTCCCGAGCTACGACTACTACACGGGAGCACCGGATCTGTCCCCAAATGGCGCACCGGGCATCCTGCCTGGCTACGGGCCCAACACCCGTACCGTCATGCAGATCAAGGTCGCGGATGTCGCCCCGGCGGCGGCCTTCAACCTGCCCAAGCTGCGCACTGCATTCAGGCACAAGGCGGACGGCACGGGCGTCTTCGAGGAAGGGCAGCACCCGATCATCGTCGGACAAGCCGCCTACAACTCGGCCTATGGCACCAACTTCTGGGCGTCCGGCGACTGCAATCCCGGCACCAGCACGGTGTGTGACGGCATGCTGCGGATCGACGAGCAGGGCGGGACCACGTTCGGGTTCAATACCCTCACCAGCACGGTGGATCCGACGACGCTCAGGCCCACGTCCAAGCTTGAGGTCATGATCGAGCCCAAAGGTATTCACGACGAGATGAACTCGGCGGCCTTCGACGAGTTCGGCCGGATGTCGGCGAACATGGGTCTGGAGGTGGTCCCGGCGACCCCCGCCCTCCAGAATATCGTCCTGTACCCGTACATCAACCCGCCCACCGAGCTGATCGACGGCACCAAGCTGCCGAGCACCTTGGACATGACCCCGATCGCCACGGGGGACGATGGGACCCAGATCTGGAAGATCACCCACAACGGCGTGGACACCCACCCGCTGCATTTCCACCTCTACGACGTGCAGCTGCTGAACCGCGTGGCCTGGGACAACATCATCACCCCGACCGATCCCACGGAGCTCGGCTGGAAGGACACGGTGCGGGTGAGCCCGCTGCAGGACACCATCGTGGCCCTGCGGCCGGTGAAGCCTGAGCTCCCCTGGGAGCTGCCCAACAGCATCCGGCCGCTCAACCCGGCGATGCCGACGACGGGAGCCGGGTCGCTGCTGGGTTTCAACAACACCGGCGCCGACGGTATCGGTACCGCGCCGATCACCAACCAGCTCGTCAACTTCGGCTGGGAGTACGTCTGGCACTGCCACATCCTGAGCCATGAGGAGATGGACATGATGCGGCCCCAGTCCCTGGTGCTCCCGCCGATTGTCCCCACCGGACTCACGGCGACGAAATCCGCTCCGGGAACCGTGCAGCTCGACTGGACGGACAACTCGATCGCCGACACGCAGACCCTGGTGCAGGTGTCGGGTGATCCTGCGAATCCGGACGGATGGATTACGCTGGACACCCAGTCCGAGACGCTGGGCGGCACAAACTACACCGGGCCGCGCAGCTACAGCCATGCAGCTGGGACCGTCGACGCGGACTGGAACTACTATCGGGTCGTCGCGCAGAACACGGTCGGCTACGGCGGTGAGTTCATGGGACTCACTGCCGAGGCGGCGACCGACCCTGTGCAGGCTCCAGGCACGCCTATCGCCGGCGTGAATCCGCTCAGCCTTGCATTCGGCAATCAGGAGGTCGGTACGACCAGCGCGGCACAGGTGGTGACCTTGTCCAACGCAGGTGCGGCGCCGCTGAGTGTCACCATCTCGGCGACACCGCCTCAATACGGGCAGACCAATGACTGCGGCGCCAGCCTTGCGGCGGCCAGGGGTCCGGGTGCACCGTCGACCTGCACCATCAACGTGACCTTCACGCCGACCATCGCAGGGGCTGTCGCGGGCGCTTTGATCATCGCCACCAACGATTCCGCGAATCCGACACTGACCGTGTCGCTGAGCGGGACCGGGGTGGTGGTGGTGCAGCCCCCGACGGCACCAACGAACGTGTCGATCGTTCGGACCAACAATACCCAAGCGACACTGACGTGGACCGACGCATCGACCAACGAGACGACCTTCCAGAGGCAGGTCTCGACCGATGGTGGAACCAACTGGGCCGATCTCGGTGCCGTGATCAGCGCGACGGACTCGGCAGGAACCGGTCAGGTGTTCAACAGGATCGTGACCGTGAACCGCAACACCAACGCATTGTATCGGGTAGTGGCAACCAATTCGGGAGGCTCCACCCCGTCCGCGAGTGTCCTCCTAGACAACACGGTGGCTCCGTTGGCTCCAAGCGATGTCAGGGTGGTGAACTGTACGGCGGACGGCAACAGGGGCCGCTGTAATCTGGCCTGGACCGACAACTCCAACAACAACACGCGGTTCCGTATACAGTGGGGGACCAACCCCAACTTCACAGGAGCGACAACAAGCACCGTTGCGGCCAACCATACGACCTACTCCGTTGGGAACCTGGCACTTACAACCTGGTACTTCAGGGTGCAGGCGTACAACAACGATCTCCAGACGCCGAATTCGGCGTACGTGAACGCGACACCGTACCCTGCGGCGGTCACGATTCCGTATCCGTAGGGGTGAAGGGTGGGTTGCGGCTCTGCCGCAACCCTGGGCTCTGACCTGATCGCTGTTGAACCGCCAGGAACCCGGTGGGGGGTTTTCCCCACTGGGAGCCCGGCGGGAACGGGGGCCCCGCATTGGGGCGTCCCGCCAACTCTACCAACGCCTCGTCCCGCCTGGGACGAGGCTTTTTTTTGATCTCCCTTCCCCCTGCCATGGGGAGGGGGGAATGGGGTCCCTTCCCCTGGCAGGGGGAAGGGTAGGATGTGGGTTGGGCGCCGGACCCGGCGACAGCTCTCAGAATCACCTCCAGGAGGCCTTCGGGATTGCCAAATACTTCCGTGTTCCGGAAGCTCAGCACGCGGTATCCTCGCGCCTCCAGCCAGGCCGCGCGCTCCTGGTCGTCAACCTGACGGTCGGCGTGCTGTCCGTCATCGAGCTCGACGACCAGCCGTGCTTCGAGGCAGACGAAATTCAGGATGCAGCGGCCGATTGGGTGTTGGCGGCGGAACTTGAGCCCCGTAACCCGGCTTTGTCGCAGATACCGCCGGAGGGCGCGCTCCGCATCCGTGGGATTGCCGCGCAGATCCTGGGCGTTGCGCTTGGTGGACGGCGGGATGCGGGTGGATGGAGTCATGGTTTGCGTTTGCTCGACCCCCACTCCGGCCCTCCCCCTGCCAGGGGGAAGCGGGAGGGCCGGGGTGTCCGTCCTCTGCCGGGGGAGGGGGAACCGGGACTGGGTATGGCAGCCTTGAGCATAGCCTTTACAATCCAGGGACTTCGTTACCCCAGACGCAGACGGGTCGTCGGCGGCCGGACACCATCCCTTTTCGCTTGACCCTTTCGCTTGACTAGGAGTCGTTCTTCCCACTATGAGCTTGCCAGGCCAGTCCCCCGTCCCCCGCTACCTGTCCCTCATGCTGGCGCTTGCCGTGGCGGCGATGTCCCTCGCCGGGTGCGGGAGGGAGGCGCCGACGGCCGCGCTAAGTCCCGAGACGGCGCCGGCGACGGCACTGGAGCATGCCAAGAAACATTTGGACCCGGGGTACGTGTGCCCGATGCACCCCCAGGTGGTGAGCGCGGAGCCGGGCGATTGCCCGATCTGCGGCATGGATCTGGTTCTCAAGGAGGTGGCCGCCGCTGACCTGCCTGCGGACGCCGTGGCCCAGAAGGCCATCACGGTGACGGTCCCGGATGCCGTGGTGAATCAGCTCGGAGTGCGTACCGCCGAGGTGCGCCGGGGCAGTCTCACCCGACAGATCGAGGGTTACGGTTCCTTTGTGGGCAGCGCCTCGCGGGGCTATCGACCCGCCAATCGCCCCTCGGACCCCAACCTGGGCAATCCGGGGGCTGCCCCCTCGGTCCTGGTGGCGCAGGTCTTCGAGCGCGAGGCGCCCCTGGTGAGTCTTGGGCAGGTGGCGCGGGTGCGATTCCCCGGCCTGGGCGCCCGGGAGTGGACGGGGACCGTGAGCGGGGTGGAAGCCCAGGTCAGCCCCCTGACCCGCACGCTCCAGTTTCGCGTGTCCGTCGATCTTGAGGGCGCCTCGGTCACCGGCGGGATGACGGCCCTGGTGACACTGGACGCGGAACCGGTGGACGACGTGCTCCTGATCCCTCGAGAGGCGGTGATCCTGACCGGCAAGGGGGCGCGGGTGATCGTCTCCCAGGGCGAGGGTCGCTTCGAGCCGCGGGAGGTGAAGGCCGAGGATCTGGGCGAGGACGAGATCCTGATCCGCTCGGGCCTGAGCGAGGGTGAGCGGGTGGTGGTCTCCGCCCAGTTCCTGCTCGACTCCGAGGCTAACCTCCAGGCGGGGCTGAGGCGCCTAACCGGTCAGCGGTCTGAGGTCGAGGCGATGTCCGAAGGGTCCGCCCAGTGATCGCGCGGGTCATTGGCTGGTCGGTCAACAACCGCTTCCTGGTCCTGGTGGCAGCGGCGCTGATCGTGGCCTGGGGCCTCTATGCCCTGCGCAACATTCCGCTGGACGCCATCCCGGACCTCTCCGACGTCCAGGTCATCGTCAAGACCACCTACCCCGGCCAGGCCCCCCGGGTGGTGGAGGACCAGGTTACCTACCCCATCACCACGGCACTGCGGGGGGTGACCGGTGCGGTGGCCGTGCGCGGCTACTCCATGTACGGCGACTCCTACGTCTATGTGGTGTTCAAGGATGGCACCGATCCTTACTGGGCGCGCTCGCGTGTGCTCGAGCTGCTCAACCAGGTGACCTCGCGCCTGCCGGCCGCGGCGCGACCCGAGCTGGGCCCCGACGCCACCGCCGTGGGTTGGGTCTATCAGTACGCCCTGGTGGACCGCACGGGAAACCGCGATTTGGCCCAGCTGCGCAGCCTCCAGGACTGGTTCCTCAAGTACGAGCTGCAGGCGGTGCCCGGGGTCTCGGAGGTCGCCACCGTCGGGGGCATGGTCAAGCAGTACCAGGTGGTGATTGATCCGGAGGTGCTGCGCGCCTACGGCATCCCGCTCGCCAATCTGATGCAGACCATACAGCGCTCCAACGGTGAGGCAGGGGCCGGCGCCCTCGAAATGGCGGAGGCGCGGTACATGATCCGTATGGCGGGCTATCTGGGCGGGGTTGAGGACCTGCGCAATGTTCCGCTGTCCCGCGAGGAGATCATCCCCATGGGTATGGGGATGGGGACTCAGACGGCGGACACGCCCCAAAGCGTCCGCGCAGTTTACCGTCTCGGCGACATCGCCGATGTACGCCTCGGCCCCCAGATGCGCGAGGGCATTGCGGAGCTCGACGGTCAGGGCGAGGTGGTAGGCGGTATCATCCTGATGCGCCCCGGCGGCAACGCGCTAACGACCATCGCCGCGGTCAAGGAGAAGCTTGCCGACCTCCAGAAGGGTCTGCCGGAGGGGGTGGAGCTGGTACCTGTGTACGACCGCTCCGGGCTCATCCACCGCGCAATCGATACGCTGAACAGCCGACTGGTGGAGGCATTCGTCATCGTCGCCCTGGTCTGCGCGCTCTTCCTGTGGCACCTGCGCTCCTCCCTGGTGCTGATTTTGAGCCTGCCGGTCGCCATCCTCGCCGCCTTCGGCGTGATGCACTGGCAGGGCATCAGCGCCAACATCATGTCGCTCGGCGGCATCGCCATCGCCATCGGCGCCATGGTTGACGCCGCCATCGTCATGATCGAGAACCTGCACAAGCATATCGAGCGGGAGCCCTTGACGGCGGAGAACCGCTGGGCGCTGGTGCAGCGGGCGAGCATCGAGGTGGGACCTGCGCTCTTTCTCTCCCTGATCATCGTCACCCTCAGCTTCCTGCCCGTGCTCGCGCTGCAGGGGGAGGAGGGAAGGCTCTTTTCGCCGCTCGCCTACACCAAGACCTATGCCATGGCCGCATCGGCGCTGCTGTCCATCACCCTGGTGCCGGTGCTGCTCGGACTCCTGGTGCGCGGGCACATCCGCAGGGAGCAGGACAACGCCGTCAACCGGGGTCTGGCCTATGCCTACCGGCCTCTGCTCGACTGGGTGCTGCGCAAGCCTCGGCTGGTGTTGGTGCTGGCACTTGCACTCACCCTCGTCTCCGCGTGGCCGGCCCTGCGGCTCGGCTCCGAGTTCATGCCGGACCTCGACGAGGGCGACCTACTCTACATGCCGACCACCTTCCCCGGCATAGCCCCGGACAAGGCGCGCGAGATACTTCAGCAGACCGACCGGCTGATCCTCTCCGTGCCCGAGGTAGCACGGGTATTCGGCAAGGTGGGGCGAGCCGAAACCGCGACCGATCCGGCGCCGATGGAGATGATCGAGACCACCATCCAGCTCAAGCCGCGCGACCAATGGCGGCCCGGTATGACTATCGACGACATTAAGGCCGAGTTGGAGCGCACGGTGCAGTTTCCGGGCCTTACGAACTCCTGGCTCATGCCGATCAACGCCCGCCTGCAAATGCTCTCCACCGGCATCAAGACCCCGGTCGGGGTCAAGATCGCCGGACCGGACCTTGAGGTGATCCAGCGGATCGGCGGGGAGGTCGAGCAGGTGCTGGGGCCGCTGCCGGAGACCCGGTCGGTCTTCGCCGAGCGCGTCTCCGCGGGACGGTACATCAACATCACCCCCGACCGCATGGCCATGGGGCGGGTCGGCCTGACGGTGGCCGATACCCAGGAGATCGTCGCCAGCGCCGTCGGCGGCATGAACCTGACCGAGGTAGTGGAGGGCCGGGAGCGTTACCCGGTGAGCCTGCGCTACACGGCCGAGGCAAGGGATTCGGTAGAGACGCTCAAGCGTCTGCCTATCGTTGTCGATACCCGGGGGACCCAGGTCCCGCTCGAGGCGGTGGCCAATGTCGAGGTAGTGGAAGGGCCGGACATGATCCGCACCGAGAACGCGCGGCTCACCGGCTGGGTGTATGTCGACGTCGAGGGCCAGGACCTGGGCTCCTATGTCGCGGCGGCCAAGCAGGCGGTGGCGGACCAGGTTAAGCTGCCGCCGGGATACTCCGTCACCTGGTCGGGCGCCTACGAGCACTGGGAGCGGGCGAAGGCGCGGCTGTGGCTGGTGGTGCCGCTCACCCTCATCGTCATTGTGGTGCTGCTCTACCTCAACTTCCGCACCCTGACCGGTACCCTCATCATCCTCGCCACCTTGCCCCTGGGGTTGGTCGGTGGTTTCTGGCTGATGTACCTGCTCGGGTACCATCTTTCGGTCGCCGCCGCGATTGGCTTCATCGCGCTGGGCGGGGTGGCGGTCGAGATCGGGGTGGTGATGATGCTCTACCTCGACCGGGCGCTGGCGCGTCGCCGCGAGGCGCGGGTGGGCGCGGACCTGACCCGGCACGACGTCAGGGAGGCCGTCGTGGAAGGTGCGCTGCTGCGTTTGCGCCCGGTCACCATGACCAAGGTGGCGATCATCGCCGCCCTGCTGCCCATCCTGTTCGGTACCGGTGCCGGCTCGGAGGCGATGCAGCGCATTGCCGCGCCCGTGGTCGGGGGTATGCTGAGCGTCGCCATCCTGACGCTCGCCGTGATCCCGGCCGCGTACTTGCTGTGGAAGCAGACGGGGCTGCCACGTTGAGCCCCGCCGAGACCGAGTTTGCCGAATCCTCGAACGAAGCGGTTCCCGGCGCGCGATGGGCAGTCGTTAAAACCTTCCTGCTGGTTTCAGCCGCTTATCTGCCCGGAGGCGTCCCGGACGCTCTGGTCGAACGAGATGGCCCGGGATCTGTCGAGCAGGCTCGCTGAGGGCTACGCCGTCGAGGAGAGCGCAGGGGAGGAGCGGCGGAACTGGGTCAAGTGTCCCGGCGTTGCGCTGACGTCATCTGCAGCGCGTCTCACACAAGCGTAGTTTTCAGGCGCAACTCCATCGACCCGCCGACGACCGGGGCCGTTTCGAATCGCTCGATCCCGAGCATCTTGTTCAACTAGACAGCACTCATTCCGCGCGTGAGGCCCGTCAAGAGAAGGGTCGCCCCGACCCAATTGCGGAGCGGCGGTTTGCTCCGGTGCATGATCGTCCCGGCAGTGGGGCTCGTATCCGGCTCGCAGTTGCGGCAGCAGCAGACGCTGGGCGGCCAGCGAAGGTATCGGCTGGCCCTGCATCGTCTTCGTGCTGATTACAGTAGCGTCAGACGAAGCGCTCGCCGCAGAGGTGAGCGATGCCGTCCTCCTCGTTCGCAAAGCGCTGTTGGAAGTCGGGCAGCGTCTTGCGGCTTCGATAGCCGAAAGCCCTCGCCGCGTGCCGGGATCGCTAACCGCCTCCCGCCTGCACATAGCACGGTGTGCGCAACCTCAAGCTCGCGATGGATGCTGTGGAGGCAACCGGATCTTTTGACGATTTGGTAGGGTTTTTACCCATTGGGGATTGCGGGCAGAGGGCGTTTTCAGTAGGGTGCGACGGCGGGCGACCGGCTTTCGGGGGAGGAATTACCGGCACCGGGTGCCGGTTCTGACATACTGCTGTTTGGTTTGGAGTACGGGGCAATTGAACAGAACGTGGCGCATCGTGCTTGCCGAGGATCACAGGCTCCTGCGCGAAGGGCTGCGTGCGATCTTCAGCGGCGAGCCCGACCTAGAGCTGGTAGGCGAGGCGGCGGATGGACGCGAAGCGATCAGTCAGATCAAGGCGCTGCAGCCGGACCTGTTGATACTGGATTTGTCGATGCCGCTCATGGACGGCCTGGCGGCCCTCTCGGTCATTAAACGTGCGGCACCGCTCACCCGGATCCTCGTCATGACCGTCCACCGCAGCGACGAGTACGTCTTCAAGGCGATCGAGGGCGGTGCCGACGGCTATGTGTTGAAGGATGCCAGCGCCTCGGAGCTGCTGCTTGCGGTGCGCAGCGTCCTGGCCGGGGAACGGTACCTGTGCGCGGCGGTGGCGACGCAGGTCGTAACCGCTTACCTCAACAAAAAGAGCGGTCAGGAGCTCGCGCAGCGCCCGCGCTCGGCGCTGGATACATTGTCTGCTCGTGAGCGTGAAGTCCTCAAGCTGGTCGCGGAGGGCTACCGCAGTCGCGCCATCGGCGAGCTCCTTTGTATCAGCGAGAAGACCGTGGAAAAGCACCGCGCCAATCTGATGCGAAAGCTCGGCGTCAACAGTGCGGCGGCGCTGACCGCGTTGGCCTTCGAGAATAATGTCATTGCTCACTGAAGGGCTGCTCGAGAGCCCAGCAGGCCTCGACGGTTACTCCGGCGCCGGGCGCCGTGATGACCGAGCACGATCCGCCGGAGACCTCCGCACGCTCGCGCATGGAGCTCAAGCCGATGCCCCAGTGGCCGGAGCCGTTGGTGCTGGATGGCCGTTCGACAGCGAACCCCACCCCATCGTCGCGCACCGATAGGCAGAGGCTTCCGCCGCTTGTTTCGAGTGCGACGATCAGGCGCGAGGCGCCGCTGTGTTTGACCACGTTGTTGGTCGCCTCCTGGAGGATGCGGAAAACGGGGGTCCGCAATGCATTCGGCACTTCGCACTCGCGCGCGTCGATGCGCTGCTCCACGGCAATGCCGGGGTGATCGTTTTGTAGCTCGCGCAGGTACCAGACGATGGTCGGCAGGAGGCCGAGGTCGTCCAGGATCGACGGGCGCAGACCGGTGGCGAGCTGCCGCACCTCCTCCACCGCGGCTTGTATCCTCGGCACCACCGAGCGGAGCCGCGCGATGCCGGCGCGGCGCTCCAATGGTGGGGACTCGCCCAGCGACGCCTCGATCATGAACTTGATGCCGGTCAAGGTTTGCCCGAGGCTGTCGTGGAGGTCGAGCGCCAAACGCCGCCGCTCCTCCTCCTGGATGGTCAGCAGGCGCGCGGAAAGCTGCCGCAGCTTGATCTCCATCTCCTTTTGCAGCGTGACGTCCTGGGCGTTGCCGAGCGTGGCCACGGCCCCTCCGTAGCGCACGCGGGTGTTGCGCATCGCGACCCAGCGGCACTCTCCCTGTTTGGTTATCAGGCGGCACTCGTAGCCTGCGCGGCCATCGTCGCCCGCCGTGCGCGACCTGCCAATGGCCGCCACGCGGGCGCGATCATCCGGGTGCACCAGGGACCACGGATCGACTTGTGAAAGCTCCCCCTGCGAATATCCCAGGATCTCCGCGAAGCGCGGATTGACGAACACCAGTCGGTTGTTTTGCAAGATGAATACGCCGGTCGGGGAGTGGTCTACCAGATTGCTGTATTTCTCCTCCGAGTCGCGCAATGCCTCGCGCGCGACCAGCCACTCGGTGATGTCGAAGCAGACACACACGTAACCCTCGGTCGCGTCCGGCAGCCGCGAGCATGAGAGCAGGACCGCCACGCTAGAGCCGTCTCCGCGCCGGGCCTCAAGCTCCTCGGTCCAGTGCTCGACCGCTCGGCAGCGCTCGATCACGTCCACACGTCGGTCGCCCGGCTGCGCAAAACCGATCAGGTCCACGAATGGCCGTCCTACCGCTTGCGCGGCACTCGACCCGAACAGCCCCTCGGCGAAACGGTTCCAGAAGCGCACCCGTCCTTCCTGGTCGATCGCGACCACCGCCTCCGCGACCGCGTCCAAGAGACCGGCCTGAAACTCGACGGCGGCTTGTGCGAGCCGGCGCTCGTCCACCTCTTCGCGCAGCTTCCCGTTGGACTCCTGTAGCTCTGCGGTGCGCTCGCTGACGCGACGCTCAAGCTCGTTACGTGCAGCGCGCAGGTCGCGCTCGGAGGCCGCTCGGGCGCGGATGTGTCGCTCGATCGGGCGCAGAAACAGCAGAATAAGCAATGGCATGAGGACCGCAATATCGATCGCGGCATCGAGGAATGGCGCTGCCGACCCCGGGACCGGCAGCCAATGCTCGACCGCCCAGGCGCCGAGGAAATCCGCGACGAGGATTACCGCCAACAGGAGCACGAAGGCCCTGGCGGGCCTTGCAGCAAGCGATTGGCCCAGGCGTTCGAGCCGGGTGCCGGGAGCTGGACCTGCCTGTTCCATGCGAACCTTGACCTTGCGATAGCGCCTTGGGGGTGGGTGTCCTATCGAAGCGGAAGCGCGGCGGTTTCTCAAGTACGTTGTTGTGCCGCCTGCCGGAGGTTGCGCGTGGAACCCCATATGCGACCTAATTCACACGAAAATTTGACGCAGATCAAAAAAATCCGGCTTTCGCTCACGCCTTAAGGATTTCTTAAGGAACGAAAGGCTTTCATCGCCCCGCGGCGACGCACGACGGCCGGTATTGCACAGCCGACGAGACGTTCACCCGCAAGCGGCGAAGTATGCTAAGCGGCCTCGTCCCAAGACCGCATCCCCATCGTTCGCCGGACGTAAGCACGATTCGAGCCAGCATCATCCGGTCTAGGTCACGTAGCTGGAAAATGCTCGGTAATCATCTTTAGGAGTGAAACCATGAGACCTCGCAACATTACCGGGCTCTGCGGCTGGAGCCCTCCGGCACTACTGGCGATCCTGTCGCTATTGGTGCTCGGCAGCGCCCCCGCCGGAGCCGCGCCCACCAAGCCGACCAACGTCCAGGCGACCGCGGTGAGCTCGAGCCAGATCGATCTCACTTGGTCCCCGGCCACGAGCAGCGTCGGAGTGGCCGAATACATCGTGCTGCGGTGCGAAGGAGCCGGATGCCTGCCCGAGGCTTCCGTCGGCAGAACAACGACCACGAGCTACAGCGATACCGGTCTCGCGCCGGCCACCACTTACCGCTACCGCATTCGCGTGAGAGACGAGGCCGGAGAATTCAATACCCAGTGGGCCATTTCAACCGCCACGACCGATGCGGCCGGCGTCGATACCGAGCCGCCCACCAAACCGACCAACGTCCAGGCGACCACGGTCAGCTCGAGCGAGATCGACCTCGCTTGGACCGCGTCGACGGACAACGTCGGAGTGACCGAATATATCATTTTGCGATGCGAAGGGGCCGGATGCACGCCCACGGTCCGGGTCGGCAGCACGCCCAACACAAGCTACAGGGACTCCGGTCTTGCGGCAGGCACCACCTACCGGTACCGGATCCGTGTGACAGACGCCGCTGGCAATTTCAATACCCAGTGGGCAATCTCGACTGCCACGACCCTGGCGGCGCAGCAGGCGTGCAGCATCAGCGTGGCCCCGACGGCTCTCACCTTCGGCAACGTCGACGTGAGCACCACGGCCACCGCTAGCACGACCATCACCAACCGCGGCACCGCGGCCTGCAACGTCACGCTGGTACGGTCCGGCAGCCCCGACTTCAGTGTATCCGGCGCGACCACCTTCAACGTCGCCGCCGGCGCATTGCGCGCGGTCTCCGTCAACTACACGCCTGCTCAGGTCGGCGCCGATAGTGGCAACCTGGCGATCAACAGCAACGATCCGACCTCCCCGACGGTCAACGTCGCACTCACCGGCACGGGTGTGCAGCAGACGGTTAATTGCACCGCGGGGAACGCCGCAACGTCCATCAACTCGACCAGCCAGAACGGCTGCCCGGGCAACGCGGTTCCAGAGCAGCCGAAGGTTGCGAACAACAGCTACAGCGTGCTTGCGATCAATGATCTGGGCATGCACTGCGGCGATCTGGATACCCGCATCGCGAGCATCCTCCCGCCCTTCCAGGTGCTGCTCGCCCAGGTGGTCCAGAAGAACACCACGCCGACGCTGAACCCGGCCGGGGTGAGCGTGTACTACTCCGCCGCGTCGAACCCCAACGATCCGACCCCGGATGTATTCGACGGCCTGATGGGCAATGGCGACACCTACAAGACCAACTTCTGGGACTCCGCGCTCGCAGGGGGCACCTATGACCCCTTCTACCCCGCGTACAATCCCTTCAACCCCGCTCAGACGCTGACGCCCCTGGTTGGCCCTCCCTTCAACATCACCCCCGACACGGGTCTGCCGGTGCCGAACGTGGAGCACCTCTACATCGGCCCCGATGGCCGGGTCAACAGCGGCGACGAGAGCCTCACCGCGGTTACCCACGCCATGCCGGGTATCGCCGGTCCCTACACCGCCAACGCCCCGAAGCTGGCCGAAGAGCACTACACCGACAAGCCGTTCTTCGTCGACTTCCCGTTCGGCTACGTGGCCGCCGATGTGAACTGGTACGAGGGTGCCGGTGTACCGTTCGCCTCCTTCGACGACTACGGGCGTGAGAACGCCTATCCGTTGGTGCGGGTTCAGGCCAAGAACGCCGCCGGGACCGTGCTCTCGACGGTGGACACCGTGCTGCCGATCTCCGGCGAGGCGAGCTGCGCCAACTGCCATACCACCGCGAGCGACTACGCGAGCGTCAACGGCGTGCCGAACGACTATCGCAGCGCGCAGCCGGTCACGGCGCTAAGCCCGCTGCCGGTGGCGACCACCGCGGACGACCCGAGTCTCGGCGATCTGCCGCCGCGGGTGAGCCTCGAGTATGCGGCGGACATCAACGTCCTGCGCCTGCACGACAAGAAGCACGGTGCGCGCTACGTGAGCACCCTCTGCGATACCGCCGGCGAGAACTGTCTGCAGACCTCGGCCGACCCCTGCCTCATCACCGCCGCCAATCCCAACGGCTCTCCCTCGTGCCTGGTGAACAAGGCGCTGGTGCAGAACGAGCCTGTGGTCTGCCAGGTGTGTCACTACACCCCGGCGCTCGACCTGGCGCAGCTCGGCCCGCTGGCCGGCCCCCAAGGGACCATTGCCAACGGCCGCAACCAACTGGCGCACCAGTCGAACTCGCGGGTGATGCACAACCACCACGGCCAGTTCACGACCCTGTTCCCCGCCATCCCCCCGGCGGTCCAGAACGCCCAAGGCGTGGTCACCAATCAGACCGCCCGCCTCAACGCGATGGAGAACAGCTGCTACCAGTGTCACCCGGGTAAGAACGTTCAGTGCCTGCGCGGCGCCATGTTCAACGGCGACATGCTGTGCAGCGACTGTCACGGCAGCATGGCGCAGGTGGGCGCGGACTTCTCCGCCGGTGTCTCGCCGACCAATCCGGGTGCCTTCGTGCTCAACCAGGGCAACTTCTACACCCCGGGCAGCACGCAGCCGCGCGTACCCTGGGCAAACGAGCCGGGTTGTGGATCTTGCCACACCGGTGACGCGGTCAGCAGCCTGGCGGGCACGGCCAATGTCCGGGTGAACACCCGCGACAGCAACGGGCGGCTCGACGGGCTGCGACTGCGCCAGGCATTCCGCAACGGCGACGCGAAGGCCACGCCGATCGTGCCGACCAACAAGCGCTTTGCCGAGCCCGTGGTTCCGGCCTCGTTCAACGGCTTCGCCAACCCGGGCGCGGGCAATCCAAGGCTCTACCGCGTCAGCAACGGTCACGGTGGCGTGATGTGCGAGGGCTGCCATGGGGCGACTCATGCGGAGTTCCCGAACGCCAATCCGAATGCCAACGACAACCTCGCGGCCAATCAGCTGCAGGGTCACAGCGGCACCATCGCGGACTGCACCACCTGCCACGGCACGACCAATCCGGGCAACAATCTGAACGGCCCGCACGGTCTGCATCCGATCGCGGCCGGCAGCACCCCGTGGTCGAGCAGCAGCAACCATCGCAGTCTCGGCAACAACTACTCTGCCAACTGCCAGGCCTGCCATGGCGGCACCAGCCGAAACAACAGCTGCGGAACGCCGCTTTCGCGGGCACTCGCCAACCGCACCTTCAGCGGTCGCACCGTGGCCAAGGGACAGCCGGTCGGCTGTGCCGTCTGCCACTCCAGCAGCTACTGGAACAGCACCTGCGCAACCCAGTAGGCTCGGATCGGGCGGCACGGAAGCCGCCCTATTCGAGGAGCCTCGAGCAGGCCCCACCGAGCAATTCGGCGGGGCCTTTTTCCGGAACGGGCACGCGGGGCGCAGCCGCCGCGGCCGGTACCACGAACCCAAACTCAGACCAAATTCATCCAACCATTCGGAGGAGACACATGCGCTCACGTATGCGTTCCATCGCCGCGCTGGCGGGCCTGCTCGGCATGCTGCCGGTTCTCGCGGACGAGACGCCAATCCAAATCGATACCGATCTGGACGGCGACTACTTTATCGTCGAGCGGTCGGGCGACGGCGGCAAGCCGGTGCTCGTCGTCAAGCGGGCGTTGCCCGACTATGTCTATTTCACCAAGCGCGAGTTCGATTGCGCGGCCCACACCGTGCGCTACCTGGGCGAAGGGGAAAGCCTGGACGCGGTTGCAAAATCCGAGGCCGAGGCCGAGATGGGCGCCATCGAGCCCGACAGCATCTCGGATCAATTGGCAAAGCTGGTTTGCGGTAAGGCGCAACCGGCGAGCAAGTAGGCGGACCGCGCCGGCGGTCTGCGGACGTGAGGCGCTGCCCGGGGCTGTTACCGCTTCCGGTGTCGCGCCGGCCCTGCGCGGCGGCTTTCAGTCGCGTGGCGCGCGGGGATCAGCTGAGGCCGAATTCCCTCAGCTTGCGGTAGACGGTGCGCTCGCTGACCCCCAGCTCCCGGGCAACGGCACGCCGGTTCCCGCTATGCCGCTGCAGTGCGCTGGCGAAGCTCTCCGCGTCCCACACCCGATGAATTGAGAAACCCAGTCCGGCGACATCGGATACCGTGCCGCGCGTCGGCGCATCCCCCCGCGGTCGTTCCGGTGTCTCGAGCGTGCCGACGCAACGACCGGGCAGCGCGGCTTGGAGCTCGGCAACCCCGATTCGCCCATCCTTGGAGTTGATGGCCGCCGCCCAAAGCAGGTTGCGAAGCTCGCGGATATTCCCGGGAAAGTCATAGCCGGCGAGGAACTGCAGTGCGGCGGTGTCGATGCTGTTACGGAATCCCGACGACCGGCCGATACGCTGCAGCAGCTCGGCGGTGAGCAGCGGGATATCGCAGCGCCGTTCCGCAAGCCTCGGCATTCGTATGGTGATACAGGCAATTCGGAAATAGAGGTCGCTGCGGAACCAAGGCGCGCCCTGGAGCTCGCGGTTGGTGGCGCAAACGATGCGCACATCCGCGCGCTGCGTCTTGACGCCGCCAACACGCCTAAATTCCCCGCTCTCCAGCACCCGCAGGAGCTTTGACTGGAGTGGCAGCGGCATCTCGCCGATCTCGTCCAGGAACAGAGTGCCGCCATCGGCGAGCTCGAACATGCCGCGCTTATCGCCAACGCTGCCGGTAAAGGCCCCGCGCGCGTGCCCGAAGACCTCGCTCTCGAACAGCTCGCCGGCCAGCGCGCTGCAATCCAGAATATGAAACGGCCCGGCGCTACGCTTGGAGTGCCGGTGCAGGAAATTGGCTGCAAGCTCCTTGCCGGTTCCCGTCTCTCCCAGCAGCAACACCGGGGCGTCCGACCTGGCGGCCGCGACCAGCCGCGCCAGGGTCTGCCGGATCGCCGGAGAGTCGCCGATCATCCCGTGCCGGCATTCCGCCGTGTCTTCCGGTGGATGATCGCGCATGGCGTCGCGCTGAAGGAGAACGCCCAGGTATACACGACCGCTTTCCGTGCGCAGCGGGTAGGCTTGAGCGCGCGCCAAGTGCTCGCGTCCCTCGTCGTCCCGGTAGCGGCAGCTGGATATTCGAGTCACGCCGCTCGCGAGGACATCTTCGAATCCACATGTCTCGCCCGCCGTGCCACATGGGCAAGGGCCGCCGCGGGCGACCATCAGTCGATGGCACAGCGTGCCGGTAGCCGCCGCATTCGTGAGGCCGAACGCGTTCTCGAACGCCCGATTCACCACCACGACTCGGTGCTCGTCATCGATAACGAAAAACGGCTGATCGTGAATATCGACAAGCGCCCGAAGCTCAACCGGCAGACGGAACATTCGAAACTCCTCCCGCGATCGACCCATGGATCCGTTTGAGAACGGCGGCCCGTAAGATACAACAAGTGTCAGTGTCGTGATGACACCGCGTCATATGACATGCGGCATTTTGTCACGGCATGTCAGTTCCGTCGCGTCGCTCCAACACGGCAATCCCAGCCCCCGCGGCCCATTGCGCGGCTGAACCCTTTTGAAAAAATGAATATTTTTCTCGACGCTCAAGCTCCCGCCGCCTGATCGGCCATCGCTGGAATAATTGGCATTTTGTTTGCTCCAGTATCGCCACGGGTCTCGTTGGATCCCAAGCTCGGCACCCTTCCGCCGGCTGCGCTCTCCTAAGAAACACTCGAATTTACCGACTCTTCTTTACCGGACGGTCGGCGTAACGAGTGGCCGCGGTATCAAATGATGATGGAGTAACCAATGGATAGTCTTCGACTTTTCAGAAAAACAATGGTTGGGCAGGGGGCGCTGCTGTTGGCGGCGCCCTTCGCGTTTGGCGTCGCCGACGCCTTGGCATCACCGCTTCCCGGCGGGACCCTGGATCCGTTGACCGTCCCGAAGTACGTGACCCCGCTGGTCATACCGCCGGTAATGAACGACTCCGGCACCCCCGGCGACTACAACATCGCGGTGCGTCAGTTCCAGCAGCAGATCCTCCCCGGCGGCATCTGGAACAGCCTCAACGGGCGCACCGACAGCTTCCCGGCAACCACGGTCTGGAGCTACGGGCCGGCTGCCGACCCGACTCCCGCGGTCGCGCCGGACCCAAGCTCCCAGTTCAACTACCCGGCCTACACCATCGAGGCCAAGCGCAATGTGGTCACCACGGTCGACTGGATCAATGACCTGGTGCAGAACCCCGATGCCTGCAGGACGAGCGAGCATCCGGGAAGTGATCCGGCGTGCAACTATCTTTCGCACCTGCTCCCGGTGGACCGCTCGTTGCATTGGGCCAACCCGGAGCAGCTCACCTGCATCGAGCCCGGCAAGACCAAGGACTGCGCGCCCGACCCGTCGAACGGCCTGATTCTACAGCAGCCTTACGACGGCCCGGTGCCCATCGTTACCCATGTCCATGGCGCACACGTGGGACCCGAGAGCGATGGCTACACCGAGGCCTGGTGGCTTCCCGCCGCCAACAACATCCCATCCAGCTACGCCACCACCGGCACCCTGGTCAATCAGTTCGGCGTGCAGACCAACACCACGCCGGGCGTGGGCACCTTTACGTACCCCAACGACCAGCCGTCGGCGACCATCTGGTACCACGACCACACCCTCGGCATGACCCGCAGCAACGTCTACGCGGGTCCGGCTGGCTTCTGGATTATTCGCGACCCCAACGCGCCGAACGGCGGCGAGAACGGGCTGATCGCCGGGACCTTGCCCGGACCCGCACCGGCCGCGGGCCAAGCGGTGCTCGACCTCAACGTGCCCGGCAATCCGGTGCGTGCGGCGATCCGCGAGATCCCAATCGCCATCCAGGACCGCTCGTTCAACGCCGACGGGTCCCTGTTCTACCCGGACAACCGCGCGTTTTTCGAGGGCCTGACGCCGGCCGAGCTGCAGATTCCCTTCATCGGGGATCCGAACAATCCCTCCGACATCGCCCCGATCTGGAACCCGGAGGCGTTCTTCAACACCATGGTGGTCAACGGCGTGTCCTGGCCGATACTCGAGGTGGAGCCGGACGTCTACCGCTTCCGGATGCTCAACGGCTGCAACGCGCGCTTCCTGAACCTCTCGATGTTCGTCGTCAAGGCGGACGGCACGCTCTCCAAAACGGAAGTGCCGTTCTATCAGATCGGCGCCGAGCAGAGCCTGCTGCCGAAGGTGGTCAAGATCGCAACCGGTAAGCGGACGGTGCTGCCCGGCACCGGAACGCAGGGCGTCACCGTACCGGCCGCAAGCCCCGAGACGGCCCTGCTCATGGGCAACGCCGAGCGTGCTGACGTGCTGGTGGACTTCTCGAACCTTGCGCCCGGAACCCGCGTGCGCATGATCAACACCGCCCCGGATGCGCCCTTCGGCGGTTTCCCGGATGTCCCGGCGGATCCGAGCACCAGCGGTCAGATCATGGAGTTTATGGTCGGCGCGGATACCTCGGTCGGGGAAGGCTTCAGCCGGCCTAATCAACTGGTGCTGGGTCCGGTCGAGAATGTCGACACCTACCCGACCGGGGTGGCAAACCTCAATCCGGTGCCGCGTGACCAGGCGCTGCTCGAGGAGGAGTCGCTCCTGGTGTGCGCGACCATTACGCCCGACGGCACCATCATTTACGACCCGAATTCGAGGCCGGATCCCGCCGCCCCGGGGACCTGCGTCGACACGGTCACGGGCACGCTCGCCGATTCCCTGCCCTTCGGCCCGAAGGCCGCGGTGCTTGGCGTGAACGGGTCTTCGCCGACGCCGAAGGTTACCCTATGGTCCGACCCGATTGAGACGAATCCCCAGTATGACGCGGCGGGCAACCCGCCGACCGAGACCTGGGAGTTCTGGAACCACACCGTCGACGGGCATCCGATCCACGTCCACGAGGTGAAGTTCAAGGTCCTGAGCCGCGAGGCCTTCGATCCGGCGACCGGCGCCTTGGTGCCCGACACCCTGCGTCAGCCGGAAGCCACCGAGGCGGGCTGGAAGGACACGGTGATCTCCTACCCGGGTGAGGTCACGCGTATCGCCGCGACCTTCGACCTCCAAGGGCTCTACGTATGGCACTGCCACATCGTCGAGCACGAGGACAACGAGATGATGGTCCCCTACTGCGTCGGCAACATGGATCCGACCAAGGGTCCGGTCGCCCCCGGCTGTCTCATGCCGCCGGCGGTTAAGCTCTACCTGTCGCTGAGCGGAAGCGGCACCCTGGCGGGCTTGGGGCCGAACGGCACCGATCTGGCCTACCGGGATGCGGATATCCTCAGCTGGAACGGGATCAATTACGATCTGTTCTTCGCGAGCACCGCCGCCGGACTGGCTCAAGGCGCCAGCGTCAGCGCGTTCGACGTAGACACGGCAAACAACCGTATCCTGATGAGTTTCGGCGCCAACACGACGATACCCGGCCTTGGGGCCGTGACGGGATCGGACATCATTGCCTACGATCTGGCAACCAAGCAGTTCAGCCTACTGTTCCGCGGCGCAGACGTTGGTCTGACCACCAATCCCGAGCGGGTGGACGCGCTGCATCTCCTGCCCGATGGACGGCTGTTGGTGTCGATCAACGGTGACGGTCAGGTGCCTGCCGCCGGGATCTCGATCGCAGTGCGTGGCCACGACCTGATCTCATTTACTCCCACGAGCCTCGGCGCACCCACCACGGGAACCTGGGGCTTCTATTTCGACGGCTCCGACGTAGGCTTGACCGTGCCCGACGAGGGCGTCGATTCGGGCTCGGTGGGCACGGACGGTCTGGTGTACTTGAGCACCCGCGGCAACTTTGCCGTGGCCGGCCTCTCGGGTCAGCGCGAGGACGTGTTTACTTGCACCCCGTCGTCACTGGGCACCAACACGGCCTGCAGCTCCTTCGCGCTGTTCTTCGATGGCACCGCCAACGGCTTGTCCGGGAGGAATGTCGACGGCTTCGATCTGCCTTGACGAGGGGGGATGGGGGCGACTGATCGTCCCCGGATTGGTCGGCGCGGGAATCCGGCCCGCGCCGGCCGGTGGCGCCTGATACTCCGCCGACCACAGGGAAGGCCCAACACGGAAAGCAATAGGGACCCCATCCCTCCCCGCACCCCGGGGAGGGGGCTGGGGTGAGGGGGCGCTCGCCTCCTCACCCCAGCCACGTCTGGAGCCGGGTCAAGCGCCTCGGCGGCGTCCCACGCCGCTGGATCGGGTGCAAACTGCAAGTGGACGCCGCGCGGGATGCCCCGCCGTGCACGTTCGCCGCTTCGTCATCGGCCAACCGAGCCGCAAACCCTGGAGTCGTGCAGGAATGAGCTTCACCGCAGCGATCGTTGCGCGCTGGACGCCGGGCTC
>JBGSTR010000142.1:0-2968 GCA_041736365.1 Chromatiaceae bacterium
GTCGGCCCAAGGCGTCCGCGAGGGCGGCGGCGCGGATCGTCGGGGCCAAGCTGTCGAGTCCCAGGCGCGGACCGTCGGAGAGCACCAGCATGCGGCGAATCTCGTTTTGCAGCTCGCGCACGTTCCCCGGCCACTCGTACCGCGTGAGACGTTCCAGCAGCGCCGGCTCGAAGCCAGCGACGCGACGCCCGAGCTGGTGCGCGGATTCGCTCAGGATGGCGTGGGCCAGCAGCGGGATGTCCATGGGTCGTTCGCGCAAAGGCGGCACCTCCACCGGCACCGTCGCCAGTCGGTAATAGAGATCCTCGCGGAAGCGTCCCGCGCCGACGTCGGCCTTGAGGTCCCGATTGGTGGCGGCGATCACGCGTAGATTGACGCGATGCACCCGATTGCTGCCGACGGGGCGGAATTCGCCCTCCTGCAGCACGCGCAGGAGCTTGATCTGAAAGGCGGCGGTCGTCTCCCCGATCTCGTCGAGAAAGATGCTGCCGCCATCGGCCTGCTGAAACAGCCCCGGGCGGTCCTCGACGGCCCCGGTAAAGGCCCCGCGCTTGTGGCCGAACAGCTCGGATTCCAGCAGGGTATCGGGCAGCGCGCCGCAGTTCTCCACCACGAACGGCTGATCGGCGCGACCGCTCGCGTAGTGGACGGCCCGCGCCAGGAGCTCCTTGCCGGTGCCGGATTCGCCCAGCAGCAGGATCGAGACGTCGTAGCGCGCGGCCTTCTCCACCTGCTCGCAGAGTGCCTGCATCGGGCTGTCCGGCGCGCGCACGATGCGCTCCAGGGCAAAGGCCTGCTTGACCCGCGCGCGGGTGGTCTCGACCCGACGCCGCAGGTCCGGCTCGGCAGCGCGAAGCTCAATCGCCAGGTGGCAGTTCTCCTGTTGCAGCCGGTACAGCTCGGCGGCGCGCTTGAGCGTCAGCAGCAGTTGCTCGGGGTGCCACGGCTTCACCAGGTACTGGTAGATGCCGGCGTCGTTGATCCCGGCGATGATGTCCTCGCTGTCGGTGTAGCCGGAGATGATGATGCGCACCGTCTCCGGCCACCGCTCGCGCACCTGCTTGAGAAAGGACACGCCGCTGAGCTCGGGCATGCGCTGGTCGGTGAGCACCACCTCGATCGACGCGGCTTCCATCAGGCTCAGGCCCTCGGCGGCGCTGGAGGCGGTGTGGACCTCGAAATCCTCCTCCAGGGTGCGCCGCAGGGACTCCTGGGAGCGGACCTCGTCATCGACCACGAGGACGGTGGGCAAACGCGTGTTGGTCATCGGCTTTGGTGCTCCCCCGGTTGCCCGCGTCGGCGGCGGTTCGCCAGTAGTGCCGTCTTTCGCGCCCTCGTCGGTTCACTTGATGCAGTGATGCGCAGGCGGCCTTCTCGTGTTGTCCATCCGACCGTTCCGGGGCCGAAGGGTTGCCCGACCGGGTCCGGTTCCAGACCTTTCGGTCCCGGTCGCCGCCCGGGTTGGAAAGGCTTCATCGACCTTCCTTATCGCGCTCGGTCACCGGCGAAGTGTAAACAGAATTTCGACCTTGGAGGCCATTCGGGTCGTCCGCCGGGTTGTCGACCGCGCATTCTCGCTCCTGCCAGTCCCGCAAGCGTCGGCTGCCGGGCGCGAGGCCAGGCCCAGGCTTAAGACGGGTCTTGCGGACGGAGCAAGGCGCCGAGGAAGCCTCTACGGCTCAGGGCGCGTCCCGGCACGGGCGCGCCGCCCGGGTCGGAGTTGCGATCGGTTGCGCCGTGCGGCTGGTCGGGTGATTGCGGTGGCGTGAAGACCTGCTCCAGGATCGCCGCGGCAACGGATCGGGCCTGCGCCTGGTCCTGAAATTCTAACATGGGTGAGAACAGCGAGCCGCTGAGATAGGGTCCCAGAGACTCCTCGGAGGCGGTGAGCAGCTCATAGACGCCGGATGGAAGCTCCAGCGCTTCGGTGCTCCCGCTCGGGCGTTCTGCCCAGCACGGACTGGAGCCCGGCAGGCAAATCAGACTCATGAACCAAGGCGTGATCAGGACACCGACCGAATCGTCCCGCCAGGGTCGGAAGCCGACGGCCGCCACGTCCAGCGCCGGGTTGAGGATCGGGATCCCGGCCATGCGGGTAACGGCGATCCGAGCGAAGACCGCCGCGAGGCGCTCGCCATGCTCGGTGGCGGCCGTGTCAGACATCGAGCAGGATGAATTGCTCTTTCGCCCCGTCACAGTTGGGACAGCGCCAGTGCTCGGGTAGCTCGGCGAAGGCGGTACCGGGCGCCACCTGCCACACCGGATCGCCCTCGGCGGGGTCATAGACGTGCCAGCAGACCTTGCATTCCAGCCGCGCCCCGATCGGGAGGCCGGCGAGATCACCGAGGTAGGAGCTCTCGAAGTTGGTCATGGAGTCCTGTTCAAGGGTCAAAGCAGGGCCTGGCGGCGCGGATCGATAGCATGGCGCGGCGGATCTCCGTTGTCTGCCCTGCCGTTTTTGTGGGTGTAGCCGAAGGACGCGGAGGAACCCGGGGGGCCTCAGCCGATCCATTCGAGGACCTCGCCCAGTCGCTCGGCGCTGTCGTGCAGATCCTCCAGCGCCGCGCAGGCTGCCTCGGGCACCTCGGTAATCTCGATGGTGTTGAGGATCAGTGCGTCCTGAGAGTTGAAATATTGCACCCACCAGACCCCGTCGAGGCCAGTGGCGGTGATCCGGCAGTTGCCGTAGCCGCGCGACAGGATGGTGACTGCTCCGCGGCCCAGGCACTGGTCGAGCCAGGTCCCGTCCTCCGGGGTGAAGGGGAGCAGGGAGAGATTGATTACGTGGGGCTCCGGCGCGGGGGCGGACGAGCACGCGCTGCTTCGAGCCTGCTTCCGCGCCTCGATGGCGGCATCGATCTCGACCAGCAGCGCGGGGCCATTGATCACACCGGGTCCCGGTGCCGGCCGATCCAGCCGCGCCCCAGCACTGCCGTCGGTGGCAGGGCGGGCCGTTTGGCGCACCGCC
>JBGSTR010000204.1:0-2518 GCA_041736365.1 Chromatiaceae bacterium
GGCCGGGCACGAGGGCGGCACCAGCCGCGCCCTGACCCGGCTCCTGGGCCTTTCCGAAATCGGCGCCGACACCATCGACCCCGACGACGACGAGGCCCTGTCGCGGGTCATTTTCAAGAAGGGTCTGCCGCTCGCGATGTATCGCCAGGTTCAGCGCGCCGACTGGTGGGCTGCCGCCGCCGACCGCCCGCAGTGGCCGATGCGGGAGACGACCTTTCCGAGCGGGAAGACCTTCGCCGTGGCCGATTGGGCGCAGGTGCGCTGGACCAAGGACCCGGTGCTCATCCACCCGCTCACCGGAGCGCAGTACAAGCTCCCCGGCGGACTCTCCGAGACCGAGATCGCCAAAATCAAGCCGCGCAGCTTCGAGCACTTCGCCAGCCTTGTCGTCAAGGAAGGCGACTCGGTGGACTGGCGCAGGACCCTGCTCGCCTATTGGCGCTTCGGCCCCGATCTGGTCGAGGAGCAGGACTTCCACAAGCTAGGCGAGCTCTGGCGTCTGCTGCCGGCCGACACCCGCATTCCCGATCATTCCATCTGGGACCATTTGGACCTCACCTCCGCCTTCGCCGGGGCCTTCGCCGCGGATTCCGAGACCGGGGGCAACGGCGAGGCCGCGCTGCTCGCGCTCTCCATCGGCCCGGTACAGGGATTCATCGCCGCGGCGCGCAAGACCGAAGACCTCTGGGCCGGGTCACACCTGCTCTCGCGCCTGGCCTGGGAGGCCATGAAGCCGGTCGCCGAGGCCCTGGGGCCCGACGCCATCCTGTTTCCCCGTCTGCGCGGCATCCCCCAGGTCGACCTCTGGCTGCGCGACGAGATGGGCCTGCCCGCCGAGTTATTCGCGGAGTGCGACTGGATGCAGGGCGGCACCGACGCCAACCCCCTGTTCTCCGCCGCGCTCCCCAATCGGTTTGTCGCCGTAGTACCGGCTGGTCAGGCCAAAACCCTGGCGGAGGAGGTGACACGCCGGGTGCGCGACTGGCTGCACGGCCTTGGTCGGGACGTTGTGGACCGCCTGCTCGAGGTCGCCGCGATGAAGCCCGAAGGCGCGCCCCGCGACGAGTCCATCCACGCCTACGGGCAGGTGCGCGAGCAGCTAAAAGGCTTCCCCGAGGTTCACTGGGCGGCGGTGCCCTTCTCGCTGATCCGCCCGCGCGACGCCGCCAGGCAGACCGACCTCGAGGTCACGGCGCTCTCCGAGGCCATGGCCCCGTATTTCGGCGTCGCGCCCGGGCAGCCCTGCGGTTTTCTCGCGAGACCGGCCTGGCAGGCCCTGCAGAAAGGCATCGACTGGGGCGACGGCACGACCTTCTTCGCCCCCAACCCCGGCGTGCTCTACCCGGCCGTGGTCGAGCTGGCCGAGCGGGTGATGGCCGCGGCCAAGGCGGTGCGGCCGTTCGAGCAATCGGAGCAGCAAGGCTGGCGCTGCTCGCTGACCGGAGAGACGGAATGGTTGACCACCGACCCTTCGCAGTTGCAACGTTCTTACCGTCAGCAAACCGACACGCTTTGGGTCAAGGTCGCCGCACGCCGGTCCGCCTGGGCGAAGAAGGGCGAGCACCTCGGGGCGCTGTCGGCCATCAAGCGCCTGTGGCCGACCCTGTTCGCCGCAGAGGTCGGGAAGGCGCTGGGCGACAAGGACATCGGCCGCTTCGTGGTAGCCACCCACACCATGGCGCTGGCGCATCAGCTCGACCGCTGGCTGGAGCGGGGCGGGCTGACCGGCGAGGGCCTCGCCAATGAGCTGAAGCGAGCGGACCCCGTCGCCCTGCCGCGCAAGCTGATGCAACGACCTCACAAGAACCCTGGGGCACTGGCTGACGCCAAGCGTATTCCGGGCCTGCTCGAGTCCGCCCGGGACCAGGACGACGAGGGCGCCTACGAGCGGGCGCGAAGCCTCGTGCGCAAGACCCTCGCCAAGGGCGCCGCCAGCTCCGAAGAAGTCCGCCTGGAAACCTACTATGCCCTCCTGCTCATGGACGGCGACCACATGGGCCGCATCCTCGCGGGCGACGACAAGACGGCCATCCCCTACCGCGACAGCTTCCATCCGCAGGTCCAAGACGGTTTCGACCGGCACGCGGCCGGACAGCCCCTGATCCGGGCCTATGGCGCCCAGCGGCGCCCGATCTCGCCCAACCGGCATCTCGCCATCTCCGGCGCGCTCAACGATTTCTCGCAGACCCTGGTGCGTCACGTGGTCGAGACGGAGCACCTGGGGCGGGTGATCTACGCCGGCGGCGACGACGTGCTCGCCATGCTCCCGGTCAAGGATCTGCTGCCAACGATGCAGCGGCTGCGCTTCGCCTATTCCGGGCACGACCCGGATCATGAGGGCGGAGTTCATACAGGACTGACCCTCAAGGACGGCTTCGCGGCGCTGAAGACCCGGCGCGGCGGTCAAGACCACCTGCGGGTCATGCGCATGATGGGCACGTCCGCGACCGCCAGTTGCGGTGCCGTCATCGCCCACCACCAGGCCCCGCTCGGGGCGGTGATGCGGGAGCTGCGCGCC
>JBGSTR010000021.1:0-2593 GCA_041736365.1 Chromatiaceae bacterium
GTGCCCAGGGCGCGGAACAGGGCGCCGAGTGCGTCGAACAGGGGCTGGGCGCCGGCGTCCAGCCCGAACTGCGCCGGCTCGTACTCGACGTGACGCTCGGAGATCCGGCCGACCCAAATCCGGAAGCTGCGCTTCTGCAACGCGTGATAGAGCGGGTCGTCGGAGATTAGAAAGACCAGCAGATGGCGCGGATTGGCGAAGTAGCGACCGCCGCGGACCTCCCAACAGGCGTCGCCGATCAGCCGCTCGACGCGAATATGGTCGCGAAAATCGGCGACCTGTAGCTGATCGAGGATCAGCACCGTCGGCTCGCCTTCGCTGCGGGCGCACGCCTCGCTGACGATCTGGTCCAAGGCCGCGATCGGCGGCTCCTCGCGACCCATCTCGTCGCGGCTCGGCGGCAGGATCACGTCGGCTGGCGGCGGGTGCTGCTCGCTGAAGTCGTGATAGAGAACGCAGGGGAATTCCAGTGCGAGCGCCAGGGCGTGCGCGAACGCGGTCTTGCGGCGCTCGGAGTCGCCCTCGATGTTCAGCGCGCGGAGCGCGCGTCCGGGGCTCTCCAGCAGGCAACGGACCTGGAATTCGTAGTCGTCATTCGACTCGAACCCGTGCCGGGCCATCTTGTCTCGCAGGTTCGGCATGCGCTGAATCATAGCCTTCGGCGTGCCGTGACCCAACCGGTGTCGCTTGCGATCCATCGCCGCGCGGGGTGTTCAGCAGTGCCAGCGCCGCGTCCTGTCGCTTTTTTCGCGCCCAGTCCGCGGCCGTCTTGCCCGAGGTGTCCTTCAACGTGCGGTCCGCGCCGTCGCGCAGCAATCGCTCGACCATCGACGTGTGGCCCTGCGTGGTGGCCCAGATCAACGCGGTCCAGCCGCGGGTACGTTCTTGGTGATCGACCATCGCGCCACTGCTGATGAGCAGATCGACCACATCCAAGTGGTTGTTGCCGGCGGCGAGCATCATCGCCGTATAGCCGCCGCTGTCTTCCGCGTCGATCTGCGCGCCGGCGGCGAGCAGGCGCAGGACGGCCTCGCGATGACCGTTTTGTGCCGCCTTCATCAGCGGTGTCCACTGGCAGGCGTTGCGTACATCGGGGTCCGGGGCGTGGCCGAGCAGGGCGTCGAGCGCATTGAGATCGCCATGCTCGGCGGCATCGAGCAGCGGCGGGTTTGGCGCATCGCCTTCGCTATCCGGCGCGGACGGGCCGCAGCCCCAGAGACCCAGGGCGAGCAGGACGGCAGAGATGCAGCGGGGGATGACGGCCATGGCCGCGCATTCTCCGATATCGGGCCGCAACCGCCAATGCGCGAACGCAATCGGACCGATAGGCGATCTGTCGCGAATTGGCCTCTACCTGACGAGCGCGGCCCGCGATCAGGATTCCGGATCCGAGCGCGGCGGATAGAAGGCGGCGGGAAAGGCCGCCACGTTGGACTTGTCGCCGCTGTCGTAGATCTTGACGGGTCCTTCCTTCGCGACCTCGTCGATGCGAATCACCGCGTGGATCGGCACCAGGGTCCGGTCGACGCCTTTGAACTCGCTCTTCAGCCGCTCGGTCGAGGGGTCCACGAGCACCGGGCTGGTGTCCTCGAAGCGCAGGCCGCTGATCTCGATGAAGCCATAGAGATCGCCTTGTCCCACGCGGTCCGCATAGATCTCGTAGACCTTACCCTGATTGTGAAAGCAGACGCGGAAGACACGCATGAGAGGCGGCGTAGGCGCAAAATTGGTCCGGTGTGGTATGAAACAGTGTATGCGTTTTCGGTTCCCGCATCCGAGGTGTCCATCCCTGGTTGAGACGCCGCGTAATAATCGTGTGCGGGGATCGCTGCAGACTCGCCGACCCCGCGCGGCGGCGTGTCGGCTGGAGTTGGGTCTCGGCGCGCCAACCCTAATCTTCCTTCTGCCCCCTAGCGAGGACGCCACGTGAGCTTCGATATGCAACCAACAATGGAGACGAATCGGGACTTGCATGCATCGGCGCCTGTCGCCTCGGACGCTCGCACCGGCGCGCGGCCGAATCGGGCTCGGCTCACCGGGCTCGTGCTGTTGCTTGCGGCCGGTAGCGGGTGGGTTGGTGGATGTGCCACCGGGATCGGCGCCAGCCGGCCGAGCGTGCAGTCGATCGAGATCGCCGGGCAGATCCAGATTCGTCGCGACCTGGCCCACGCGACCTTCCAGGAGGGCCGGCAGGTCAGCGGTCCCAATCGGACGGTGCCCTATTGCGAGCTCGAGGTTGGTACCGTGGCGCAGCAACCCACGGTCCTCCCGCGCGAGCGGCTTCGCGTGACCGGCGAGCGCCAGACGCTGTTGAAGGACACCATCACGCGCATTCCGGCGCTGCTTGCCGGTATGAGCTGCTCGGACGCGGTCTACCAGGAGACCATCTGGTACCTGCAGGGCGACGCCGGTTCCGACTTCAGGCACCTGCGCTGCATCGCACCCTATTTCAACTGCCTGATCGGACCGCCGCTGTCGCCCGCACAGGCGCAGGCGGTAGTGGGTCCGGTCATCCGCGTCTCGCCCGCGGGCGAAACGAATGCGGCGCCGACATCCGGCGCGGGCGGAGGCTAGCGGGGTCGCTCCGTGCGGC
>JBGSTR010000275.1:0-1846 GCA_041736365.1 Chromatiaceae bacterium
GCTCCGCCTCGCGCCGCCCGCGCGCCTCGTTGGCGAACTGGATCGCCTGCTCGGCGCGGGCAATCTCCGAGCCCACCGCGTAGAAGCGGCCCTGCGCCGCGTTGAAGTGCTCGGATGCGCTCCCGTATTCCTCGCGCCGGACCTCTATATCCGCCTCGAGCCGGCGCTGGCGAGCGACGCGTCCCTCGTAGGTCGTCTCGGCCTCGGCGAGGGTGCGGTCTTGCCTGCCGATCTCCTCGTCCAGCGCACGCCAGCGCAGCGCCTTGAGCTCCAGCTCCAGCCGCCGCTCCTGCGCCTTAAGCTCGGCATAGCGCTCCGCGGTGGCCGCCTGCCGCTCCAGATGCAGCAATTGCTTGCTCACCTCCTCGCGCAGGTCGTCCAGGCGCTCCAGGTTCTCGCGCGTGGCGCGCATCCGGCCCTCGGTCTCGCGCCGTCGCTCCTTGTACTTGGAGATGCCGGCCGCCTCCTCGAGGAACAGCCGCAGATCCTCGGGCCGGGCCTCGATGATGCGGGAAATCGTGCCCTGCTCGATGATGGCGTAGGAGCGCGGACCCAGGCCGGTGCCGAGGAATAGGTCCTGGATGTCGCGGCGGCGGCAACGGCTGCCGTTCAGGAAATAGCCCGATTGGCCGTCGCGCGAGACCTGCCGTTTGACCGAGATCTGATTGAAGCGCGCGTACTCGCCCCCGGCCCCGCCGTCGCTGTTGTCGAACAGCAGCTCGATGCTCGCGGTGCCGACCGGTTTGCGCCCGGTGCTGCCGTTGAAGATGACGTCCGCCATCGACTCGCCGCGCAGCATCTTGGCCGAGCTCTCGCCCATCACCCAGCGCACCGCGTCGATCACGTTCGACTTGCCGCAGCCGTTGGGGCCGACGACGCCGACCAGATTGCTGGGAAGCGACACCGTCGTCGGGTCGACGAACGACTTGAATCCTGCCAATTTGATCTTTTCGAGGCGCATCGCGGAAACATACCGGAAGCCGATTCGACGGCCAAGCCCGATGCCGGGGCCGACTGTCGAGATCCGCGCCCTCGCGGCTCGAACCGCTGCTAAACTCGCGGGCCCAGTGCAGGTTTCAGTTTCGAGGAGAACCCCATGACGAGTGCGCGAGGCAAAGTGCTCGAGACCTTTGTGAATCCGCAGCCGGAGCGCGACTACAGCATCCGTATCCGCGTCCCCGAGTTCACCTGCCTGTGTCCCAAGACCGGCCAGCCCGACTTCGCCGAGCTCACCCTCGACTATGTCCCGGAGCGGCTCTGCGTCGAGCTCAAGTCGTTGAAGATGTACGTCTGGTCCTACCGCGACGAAGGCGCCTTTCACGAGGCGGTCACCAATCGCATCCTGAGCGACCTGGTGGACGCAACCGCCCCGCGATTCATGCGCCTCACCGCCGATTTCAACGTGCGCGGCGGCATCTACACGACGGTGGTGGTCGAGCACCGGGCGGCGGATTGGCAGCCCGCGCCCCCGGTTCAACTCCCTTAGCGACCGCGCCGGCGGCGATGGCGAGCGACGGGTCCTGTTTCATCGGCGTCGACCTCGGCACCTCCGGGTGCCGGGCCGTAGCAATCGACTCGGCGCGCAATCTGGTCGCCTCGGCCAGCGTCGCACTAGAACCACCGGACACACCGGCGCCCCGCGAGGTGGAGCAGGACCCGTCGTTGTGGTGGCAGGCGGTGCTGGCGGTGCTGGCAGACCTCGGCGAGTCACTGGCCGGGTACCGACCGGCGGCGATCTGTGTGGATGGGACATCCGCGTCCCTGCTGCTCGCTCGTCCCGACGGTGTGCCGATCGGCCCGGCACTCATGTACAACGACACCCGCTCGATCGCGGCCGCGGCGGCGA
>JBGSTR010000299.1:0-5540 GCA_041736365.1 Chromatiaceae bacterium
GCTTGATCGCCCACGCAACATCGGCCGCCTGCCGATTCTCGGCGACGTCGTGCACGCGCAGGATCGACACCCCGGCGGCTACGCCAAGAGCGGTGCAGGCGCAGGTTGCAGGCGTGAGCTGCCGCGGGTCCGAGATGTCGCAAATGGACCCCATGAAGCGCTTGCGGCTCACGCCGAGCAGTAAAGGGTAACCCAAGGCGCACAGGCGCGGCAGGGACTGCAACAAGAGCAGGTTGTGCTCTCTGGTCTTTCCGAAACCGATTCCGGGATCGAGGATCAGGCGTTGGGGCGACACGCCTGCCTCGAGGGCGGCCGCGGCACGTTCGAGCAGAAAGCGCTCGACCTCGCCGACGACGTCCTCGTACTCCGGGTTCTGCTGCATGGTCTCCGGGTTGCCGCGCATGTGCATCAGCATCAGACCGGCACCGCTCTCGGCCGCCAAGCGCAGCACCCGCGGGTCGTCGCGGCCGGCCGAGACGTCGTTGATGATCGCGGCTCCGCGCGTGATCGCCGCGTCCGCGACCTCGCTCAATGTGGTGTCGACACTGACCGACACCCCCTCCGGAACCCGCCGGCAAAGCTCGCCGATAACCTCCAGCACGCGCGCCTTTTGTTCCTCGGCGCTCACGCGCGCGGCGCCCGGCCGCGTGGATTCACCCCCGACGTCGAGTATGCCCGCCCCCTGGCGCACCATCTCCAGCCCGGCCTCCACCGCCTGCTCGAGCGCGTCGAAACGGCCGCCGTCCGAGAAGCTGTCGGGGGTCAGGTTGAGTATTCCCATGATCACCGGGCGGGAGCCCGGGGAGGCAGTCGAGTATCCGATCAAACTAAATCCCAGCCACGCACTCTGAAGAATTCAAGTATGCTCACGGCGTTCGCCTGAACATCAACGTTCGCCCGAGCATCTACAAGATAAACGCTCCCGCCCCCATGTAGACGGGAGATAACGAGGCCCCGATTCGAGGGTCCGGCCGCTGAAGGAGGAGATCACTGTGCCCAACGCCCTGATGGGTCACGGCGCCCATAACCACGAAGAGTTCGTGCGCGCGGTGCTTGGTGGCAACCCGCTCGCCCGTTCCAAGGTGGACGACCTGACGTTCACGTCCTGGCAGCGCTGTAGAGACGAATACGGCCTCGACCCGGCCCGAACACCCGACCCGCTGATCATTCCCCGATCCGACCTCCGCGATCGCCAAGAGGGAGTCGGTCATCTGCTGGAGATCGCTCGGCCGGAGATGACCAATCTCTACCAGCAGCTCGCCGGCTCCGGGCATGCCATCATACTGACCGATCGCGACGGTGTCCTGCTCAACTACATTGGCGATCCGGGTTTTACCCACGCCGCGGCCGATGTCGGGATCCGCACCGGCGCCGTGTGGAGCGAGGCGGTCCAAGGAACCAACGGCATGGGCACTTGCCTGATCGAGCGCAAGCCGCTGGTCATTCACAAGAGCGCGCATTACTTCGCCAGCAACGCCAGCATCACCTGCGCCGCGGCACCGATCTTCGATCCTCACGGCGACGTGCTGGCGATACTCGACGCCTCCAGCGAGGCCCAGCTCGCACAGCAGCACACCATGGTGCTTCTGAACATGTCCGCGCAGGTTATTGAAAATCGTGTTTTTTTCTGCGCGATGAAAGAGGCCTACGTGTTCCGGTTTCATAGCCGCGCCGAGTTCATCAGCACCCTCGGCGAGGGCCTGATCGCCTTCACGCCGGACGGCCGTATACTCGCCGCCAACCGCAGCGCGATCTTCCAGATCGGTCTCGACTCGTCGCTACAGTTCGTGGGCAGCCTGATTCACGAGCTGTTCACCATTTCGCTGCCCATGCTGGTGAAGCGCGCGTACGCGCAGAGCCACAACGCCTTTCCGATCCGCGAGACTCGCTCCGAAAGACGCTTCTACGCCACGGTGCAGCCCCCCGAGCATGCCGAGTGCCCGAGCCCGGCGCCCGTCCTCAGCCACGCCGCCCCGCTCTACCCGGCCGAGACCCTGCGCGGGATCGGCGGCATCGGCGGCGATGCGTTGGACAGTGTCCACGCCGGCGATCCGCAGATGAAGCGCAACGTGGACACCATCCGCAAGGTGCTCGAGCGGGACCTGCCGTTGATGCTGCTCGGCGAGACCGGCGCCGGCAAGGAGGTGCTCGCCAAGGCCATGCACCAGTCGAGCTCGCGACGCGATAAACCGTTCGTCGCGGTCAACTGCGCCTCGCTGCCCGAGACCCTGATCGAAAGCGAGCTGTTCGGCTACAAGCCCGGGGCGTTCACCGGGGCGAGCCGGGACGGTAGTCGCGGCAAAATCCTCCAGGCCGACGGCGGAACCTTGTTCCTGGATGAGATCGGCGACATGCCGCTGCCGTTGCAGGCGCGCCTGCTGCGTGTGCTCGAGGATCGCACCGTCGTGCCGCTCGGGGGCGAGAAGCCGATTCCGGTGTCGATTCGGCTGGTCAGCGCCACCCATCGCGACATTCGCGGCCTGATCGCCGAGGGCCGGTTCCGCGAGGACCTGTTCTATCGTATCCACGGCATCTCACTGGTGATCCCGCCGCTGCGCGAGCGCGCCGATCGACGCGAGCTGATCGTGAAGCTAACGCGCGAGGAGGCCGGCAAGGAAGAGATCGACTGGGACCCGGAGGCGCTCGCGCGCGTGGTGGATTACGCCTGGCCGGGGAACCTGCGGCAGCTGCGCAATGTGCTGCGGGCCGCGACTGCGCTGTGCGAGGGTTGCCGGATCCGGCTCCAGGACCTCCCGGCCGAGCTCCGCAGCAGCATCGGCCTGATCGAGACCGAGCAGGCGGGCGAGGCAGAGCTAAACGCCCTCGATTTTGCGGAGCGCGACGCCCTGTTGCGGGTGCTCGAGGAGATGCACTGGAACGTGAGCCGCGTGGCCAAGAGCCTCGGGCTCAGCCGCAACACCCTCTATCGGCGCATGAAACGCTACGGCATCAACCCGTCTCGGTGAGCGGATAGGCGCAGGGCACACCGACGCGTGGGGAATCCGGATGGTACGAGACTGGCCTGGGCGCTGACGGGTTCCGGCCACTACCTGCGCGAATGCCTGGACCTGATCCGGGAGCGTCCGGAGGTGGACTTGTTCCTCAGCCGCGCCGCCTCCGAGGTGCTGACGATGTACGGCCACGATCCGCGCAGCCTGCGGGAGCGTATCCGCTGTTATCGGGACAATACCGCCAGCGCCCCGCCGGTGGGGCTGTTCTACCGCGGGCGCTACCGGCGTCTGATCGTCGCGCCCGCCACCTCCAATACCGTCGCCAAGATGGTGTGGGGAATCTCCGATACCCTGGTCACCAACGTCTACGCCCAAGCCGGCAAATGCCGCATCCCGAGCATCGTCTTCGCCTGCGACACCGAGCCGGCGATGGAGACCGAGGCCCCCGGCGGTCAGGTCATGGTATATCCCAGACGCATCGACCTTGAAAACGTCGACCGGCTGTGCGGGTTCGAGCACACCACCGTGGTGAAGCGCTTCGACGACCTGTTGGCCGCGCTTGAGCAAGCGGGCGAGTGAGCGAGCACATCCTGTTCGTCACCGGGACGCTCGCCGAGCGGCCATTGCGCCGGGTGCTGGAGGACATGGCGCCGACCGCCTTCACCTGGGAGGTACGTCAGCTTGGGGTGAAGGTCGCCGCACTGATGACCGCGGATACGATCCAGCGCCGATTGACCGAGCCGACCGGTGCCGACCGCATTGTCGTTCCGGGGCGCTGCCGGGGCGACATGGACGCGTTGGGCATTCACTTCGGGATACCGGTCGAGCGCGGACCCGAGGAGCTGAAGGATCTGCCGCGCTACTTCGGCCGCGAGGGTCGGCCGCCGGACTTGAGCCGTTACGACGTAAGGATCTTCGCCGAGATCATCGATGCCCCGCTGCTCTCGGTCGCGGCCATCCTGGAGCGAGCGGCCGAGCACCGGCGCGACGGCGCGGACGTGATCGATCTGGGTTGTCTCCCGGAAACGCCCTTCCCCCATTTGGTGGAGGGCGTGCAAGCGCTGAAGGCCGCTGGACACGGGGTCAGCGTCGACTCCATGGAGCCGCGGGATCTGATCGACGGTGGCCGCGCGGGCGCCGATTTCCTGCTCAGCCTGAACGAGGACTCCCTGTGGATCGCCGAGGAGACGGACGCGGTCCCGGTGCTGGTGCCGGCCCGGCCGGGTGATCTGGAGTCGCTCGAGCGCGCCATGGCCAATCTGGCGGCGCGCGGTCGGCGCTTCATCGCCGATCCGGTGCTGGACCCGATCCATTTCGGTTTCGCCGACTCGCTCGCCCGCTATCATCGCCTGCGGCACGACCACCCGGAAGTCGAGATCATGATGGGCACCGGCAACCTCAGCGAGCTGACCGAGGCCGATACCACCGGCATCCATGCCCTATTGATGGGCGTAATCTCGGAGCTGGGCATCACCAACATCCTGACGACCCAGGTCAGCGCCCACTGTCGCACCGCGATTCGGGAAGCGGACCGGGCGCGGCGCATCCTCTACTGGGCACGCGAGCACGACGGCCTGCCCAAGCACGTCGACGGCGGACTCTGCGGGCTGCACGAGATGAAGCCCTTCCCCTATCCGATCGAAGAGATTCGCGAGCTCGCGGCGGGCGTGCGGGACCCCAACTTCCGCATTCAGGTCAGCGCGGAGGGCATCCACGTCTACAATCGCGACGGGCTGCTGACCCTCGCGGACCCGTTCGACTTCTTTCCCCACCTCGGGGTCGAGCAAGACGGCAGCCACGCCTTTTATCTCGGCGTCGAGCTGGCGCGCGCGCAGATCGCCCACCAGCTCGGCAAGCGCTATGTCCAGGACCAGCCACTCGACTGGGGCTGTCTGGTGGAGCGGAAACCGACCGATCATCGGGAATATTCGGCACCCGGCACCACCTTGAGCAAGAGGAAAAAAGCCAAATGATCCAGGAGGTCATCGTCACCACACGCAACCCGTCGGGAAGCCCGCAGATTGCCCCCATGGGCATACGACGCCGCGGGGACTCGGTCGTAATCGCACCTTTTCGACCCTCCAAGACCCTGGACAACCTGCTCGCGCGCCGCTCTGCGGTGGTCAATTTCACCGACGACGTGCGGGTGTTCGCGGGTTGTCTGACGGCTCGCTGCGACTGGCCCGTGACCGACGCGGACCAGGTCGACGCGCCGCGTCTCGCCGAGTCGTTGGCCCACTGCGAGCTGGCGCTGAGCGACGTCGAGGAAGACGAGGTGCGGCCACGTCTGATCTGCCGGCCCGTGCTCGAGGTCGTGCACCGGCCGTTCCAGGGCTTCAACCGCGCCCAGGCGGCGGTGCTTGAGCTGGCGATCCTGACCAGCCGCCTCGACCGATTGCCGCGCGAAAAGCTCGAGGACGAGATTCAGTATCTGCGTATCGCCATCGACAAGACCGCGGGTCCACGCGAGCAGCAAGCCTGGGATTGGTTGATGACGCGGGTCAGCGAGGACCTGCGGCGCGCGGAGACGGCGCAATGACGCGGCTGCTGGCGAGCGTCGCCAATACCGCGGAGGCGGCGACCGCCCTC
>JBGSTR010000319.1:0-1802 GCA_041736365.1 Chromatiaceae bacterium
CAGACTCGGCCCCGCCAGGCCGGCGTGGATTGTCCGCGGCGTCTCGACGCGCTCGCGGGCGCGGCCCGGCAGCTCGGCGCCGCAAGACTTCTTACCAATGACTAGTAGGTGATGACGCGTTATGACAGTTGAAGCGCATAAGGAAACTTTGGAGTTCAGGGCCGAGGTCAGCCAGGTGCTGGACCTGGTCATTCGTTCTTTGTATTCGAACAAGGAGATCTTCCTGCGCGAGTTGATCTCCAATGCCTCCGATGCCGCCGAAAAGCTGCGGTTCGAGGCCTTGAGCGACGACGGACTCTACGAGGGCGACCCCGAGCTGCGGATCCGCGTCGAGGTCGACCGGGACGCCGGGACGCTGACCGTATCCGACAACGGCGTCGGGCTGAGCCGCCAGGAGGTGGTCGACACCATCGGCAGCATCGCCAGCTCCGGCACCCGCCGGTTCCTGGAGAACCTTTCGGGTGACCAGGCGCGGGACAGCAAGCTGATCGGCCAGTTCGGGGTCGGCTTCTACTCGGTGTTCATCGTGGCCGACAAGGTCACCCTGATCTCGCGGCGCGCCGGACTCGGGCCCGAGCACGGCGTGCGTTGGGAATCCGACGGGCGCGGCAGCTTCACCCTGGAGACGGTCGAGAAGCCGACCCGCGGGACCGACGTGGTGCTGCATCTCAAGGAGGATGAGAAGGAATTTCTCGATAGCTGGCGCCTGCGCTCCATCATCGCCAAGTTCTCCGATCACGTGGCACTGCCGGTGGAGATGCGCAAGGAGCACTACGGCGACGAGGCCGACGAGGAGAAGGCCGCCGCCGAGCCGGAATACGAGCAGGTCAACCGCGGTACCGCGCTGTGGATGCGCAACAAGTCCGAGGTGAGCGAGGAGGAGTACCACGACTTCTACAAGCACGTGTCACACGACTTCGAGCCGCCGCTGGCCTACGTCCACAACCGGGTCGAGGGCACCAACGAATACACCGCGCTGCTGTTCGTGCCCAAGCGCGCCCCGTGGGACCTGTGGGACCGCGATCAGAAACACGGGGTGAAGCTCTACGTGCGGCGCGTCTTCATCATGGACGAGGCCGACAAGCTGATGCCGCACTACCTGCGGTTCGTCAAGGGCGTGGTGGACTCCGACGATCTCCCGCTCAACGTCTCGCGCGAGCTGCTCCAGCACAACCGCAAAATCGACACCATACGTCAGGCCAACACCAAGCGGGTATTGGGGCTGCTCGAGACCCTGGCGAAGGACGAGCCCGAGCGCTACGCGGAATTCTGGTCCGAATTCGGCCGCGTGCTGAAGGAGGGTCCGGCCGAGGATCATGCCAACGGCGAGCGAATCGCCGGGCTGCTGCGCTTCTCGACCACCCACGGCGATGGCGCGGAGCAGAACCAGTCGCTCGACGGCTATGTGGGGCGCATGAAGGAAGGCCAGGACAAGATCTACTACATCACCGCCGACACCCCCGCGGCCGCGCGTCACAGCCCTCACTTGGAGGTGTTTCGGAAGAAGGGTGTCGAGGTGCTTTTGCTGTCCGATCGGGTCGACGAGTGGCTGGTCAACAATATTTCCGAGTATCAGGGCAAGCCGATGCAGTCGGTCACCAAGGGCGACCTGGACCTCGGCGAGCTGGCGGACAAGGAGGAGAAGGAGTCGCTGGAGAAGGCCGCGGCAGAGCACGGTAGCCTCCTGGAGCGCTTGCAGAAGGCGCTGGGGGAGCAGGTGCGCGAGGTGCGGCCCAGCTCGCGGCTGGTCGACTCGCCCGCCTGCCTGGTGGTCGGCGAGCACGACATGAGCGCGAACCTGG
>JBGSTR010000330.1:0-9498 GCA_041736365.1 Chromatiaceae bacterium
CTTCGCGCTGCTGGGTTGGCCGGGCGTGCTGCAGGAGCCCGAGCAAGACCTGGACGAGGTCACGCGAGCGGCCCTCGCCCTGCTGGACCGGGCCATCGACACCCTTTTGGCCACCCGCGAGCGCGAGGGTGTCCGGCTGGAGACCCTGCTTCGGGAGCGTTGCGGCCGTATGGAGGAAAGCGTCGCGCGGGTTCGCCAACGTATGCCGCAGGTGATCGAGGTCCAGCGCAAGCGTCTGGTGGATCGAGTCGCCGAGCTGCGAGCCGAGCTCGACCCGGCACGCCTGGAGCAGGAGATCGCACTGATCGTGTCGCGGCTGGACGTCGACGAGGAGATGGATCGGTTGGCGGCCCACGTGGCGGAGGTCCGCGACGTCCTGGGCCGCAACGGTCCGGTCGGTCGCCGGCTGGACTTCCTGATGCAGGAGCTCAACCGCGAGGCCAACACCCTGGGCTCCAAGTCCGCCGACGTCGAGGTTACCCGCGAATCGGTCGAGATGAAGGTCCTAATCGAGCAAATGCGCGAGCAGATCCAGAACTTGGAATGAGGACGTCAGCCCTCCGCGGGGGGCTCGCCCAACAACGAAAGCCGCTTACCCAGCGGCTTTTTTGATGCGCTTCGCGCTGCGAAGCGACGCACGCGCTAACGAGATGCTTCGCAAATGCCGTCCCGGCATTTGATCGGCTCGCGGTCCGAGAGGCGTGACTCCCGAACCGCTCCATTTCCAAACCCTTAAGGTGCTTGAAAATGCCGGGCCATCCCTGGCCCGGACGGGAAACGCTTTAAATCGGCGGTCCGCTAACTCCCGCCTAATTCTCGATCGCTATCTTCACAACCACGCGAATGTCCGCGTGACTGAAGACGGAGAACGACGATGAAGCTCAAGCTGCATGAAACGGCACTGGTTGCCGCCCTCGCCCTTGCGGGTACCGGCAGTGTCTATGCGGTCGGCGCCACCGAAAACGACGCGCTCGGCATTGCCGACGCGCACATCAGCCTAACCGAAGCGATCGCGGCCGCCGAGCAGCACGGCGGCGGCAAGGCCTCCCGCGCGGAGTACGAACGGCATGAAGGCCGATCGGTTTTCGAAGTCGAGGTCGTCGACGGCAGCAAGGTCACGGACGTAAAGGTCGACCCGGCAAGCGGCCAAGTGCTCGCCGCGACCGAGGACCAACACGATGCCGACCGCGAGGATGAATCGGAATCGGCCGATTGATCACCCAACCCGCGTTTCCGGGGGGCGGGTTTCCCGCCCCTCCCGCTGCTCAAGCCACATCGCTCCAGCCGGACGAACCACGGGAGGCCCCCAACATGACGACTTTGACACGGCAAGAAACCAGCCAGCTGCTCAACAAGGTCCCGGAAATCACGCTCTGGTTCTGGATCATCAAGATCCTGGCGACCACGGTCGGGGAAACCGGCGCCGATTACCTCAATTTCAATCTTAATTTCGGACTGATCGGCACCTCGCTCGTGATGAGCAGCGTGCTGGCGGGATTCCTCTTCCTGCAACTGCGTACTCGGGCGTACGTGCCCTGGATCTATTGGTGTGCCGTGGTGCTCATCAGCATCGTCGGCACCCTGCTCTCCGACGGTCTGGTGGATAATCTTGGCGTCGCACTCACAACCACTACGATGGTATTCGCCGGAGCACTCGCGGTGACCTTCATTGCCTGGTACTGGAGCGAGCGAACCCTGTCGATCCACACCATCGTTACCCTAAGGCGCGAGCTGTTCTATTGGGCCGCCGTTCTTTTCACCTTCGCGCTCGGCACCGCCGCCGGCGACCTCGCGGCCGAGGGGTTGAATCTGGGGTACGCGACAGCCGTGCTCGGCTTCGCCGCGGCCATCGCCGCCGTTGCCGCGGCCTATTACGGCTTCAAGGCGAATGCGGTTGCGACCTTCTGGATCGCCTACATCCTGACGCGCCCGCTCGGCGCATCCTTTGGCGACTATCTCTCGCAGCCGGTTGCCGATGGCGGGATGGGGTTGGGCACGGTGACGACCAGCATGGTCTTTCTCGCGACCATCCTGTGCCTCGTGGCGTACCTGACAGTGAGTCGCAAGGACGTCTCGGCGCCGGTGGCCGTCGCTTCAATCCAATAGCCGTTCGCGGCGCGGCGGGCGGTGAATGTTGGCCCGGCATGCAGTTGGATGCCGCGCCATTCCGCCGTCCGGCGCGTCAACGCCACCACATTGTTTAAGCAGAGCGAAAATTATGAACAAGCTTTCCGAATCGACGTTGAGCAAGGTTCCCGAGGTCACCTTGCTCTTTTGGATCATCAAGATCGCGGCGACGACATTGGGTGAAACCGCCGGAGATGCCGTTTCCATGTCGCTGAGCCTTGGCTACCTTGTCGGGACGGCCATCTTCGCGGCGGTCTTTCTGCTCGCGGTCGCGGGCCAAATCAAGGCGACCCGCTTTCATCCGTTGCTGTACTGGACGACCATCATCGCCACGACCACGGTCGGCACGACCCTGGCGGACTTCGCGGACCGCTCGCTCGGGATCGGTTATGCCGGAGGGACCGCACTCCTGACGCTCCTTCTGATGACATCCCTGGCACTCTGGTATCGAACGCTCGGCAGCGTGTCGGTCGCCAGCATCAGCTCGCCGCAGGCCGAGATTTTCTACTGGGTCACCATCATGTTTTCCCAGACGCTGGGCACCGCGCTGGGTGATTGGACCGCGGACACCGCGGGTCTCGGATATGAAGGAGGCGCACTAGTGTTCGGCGCGTTGCTGGGTCTGCTCGTGATCGCCTACTACAAGACGAGCATCTCCCGCACACTGCTGTTCTGGGCCGCGTTTATTCTCACGCGACCACTCGGCGCGGTGCTCGGGGACCTTCTCGACAAGCCACTCGATGCCGGCGGACTGGCCTTGAGCCGCTACTCCGCATCCTTGATGCTGCTGGTCTTCATCCTGGCGTGTCTTGCGCTCTTCACACACCGGCCCGCACGCCAGGCCCATTGAGGCGGCGCCCCAACAAAGGGATTGAGCATGCGCATCCTGCTGATCGAGGATGATCCGATGATCGGCGAGGCGGTGTCCATGGCACTCAAGGATGCCGCCTATGCCGTGGATTGGGTCAAGGACGGCGTCACCGCCAGCAGGGTGCTCGAGCACGGCGAGCACCAGGCAATGCTGCTTGACCTCGGCCTGCCGCGACGGGACGGATTGGAGGTGCTGCGGCGACTGCGTCAAGCCGGGAACCGGATTCCGGTGATTGTCATCACTGCCCGAGACGCAGTGGAAGACCGTATCCTGGGGCTCGATATCGGTGCCGACGACTACCTGGTGAAACCCTTCGAGGTCAACGAGCTGCTCGCCCGTTTGCGGGCCGTCGTGCGCTGTCAGGGCGGTCAGGCGACCGCGGTGCTGAGCAACGGCAAGGTCAGTCTCGACCCGGGGACCCGCGAGGCCGCCTGTGGCGACGCCTCGGTGGTACTTAGCGCACGCGAATTTGCGCTGCTTCAGGCCTTGTTGGTGCATCCGGGTCGGATCTTCACCCGCGCGGAGCTGGAAACACGTATCTACGGCTGGAACGAGGAGGTCGAAAGCAATGCGGTCGACTTCCTGATCCACGGCGTGCGCAAAAAACTGGGGACCGCGGTCATCAAAAACGTCCGCGGAGCGGGCTGGATGGTGGAAAAGCCCGCATGAGACGCTCGCTGCAACGGCGACTGTCTCTGCTGTTGGGTGGCGCCATGCTGTTGGCGGGACTGATTGCGGCGACGGCGTCGTTGATCCTCGCCTACCGCGAAGCGACTGAATTCCAGGACGATATGCTGCGCCAAATCGCGTTGATCGCGGCGAGCAGCGGCCCGCCCCAAGCCGGGGAGGCGCTGCGCCAGCCGGACTTCAAGATCGTTTTAACCGATTCAGAATCCAGGATCAGCGTCATTCACTTACCGGACGACCCACGCCCGGCTTGGCTCGCGAGCGGCGTGGCGGACGGATTTCACACGCTCGACACCCACCGTGGGCGTCTCAGGGTCTTCGTGCGCACGGGTCTCACGGGCAAGACCACCGTGGTGGCCCAGCCGACCGAGACGCGCGACGAGATCGCGATCGACAGCGCGTTGCGCACGCTTGTTCCGTCGCTGCTGTTCTTGCCCGTAATGGCGTGGACGATCCTGCTGGTCGTCCGTCGCGAGCTGGCGCCGGTCCGGCGTTTGGCGAGTCATCTCGACGCGCAACCGGCGAATCGTCCTTGCCCCTTGAGCGACACCGGTGTACCCGACGAGATCATGCCGTTCGTGCACGCCATCAATCGTCTGCTCGAACGGGTCGCGACCCTGATGGGGCAGCAACGACGCTTCGTCGCCGACGCGGCACATGAGCTTCGGAGCCCACTGACCGCCCTGTCGGTCCAAGCGCGAAATCTGGACCACGCCGAGTCCTTGGAGACCATGCGCGAGCGCATCCGGCCGCTGCAGGCGGGGATCGAGCGCGCGCGCAAGCTCACGGAGCAGCTCTTGAGCCTCGCCCGAATGCAGGCGGGAGCGCCGGCAACCGCGGCGGTGGACGTCTCTTCCCTGGCCCGCGAGCTGATTGCCGAATACCTGCCGATTGCAGAGTCGAAAGGCGTCGATCTTGGTCTTGAGGAGACGGTTGCACTCAGGATCGACGCGGTGCCGGATGCGCTGCGAATGGTCCTCAAGAACGGGCTGGAGAATGCGTTGCAATACGCGGCCGCGGGCGGCGAGGTTACGCTTCGACTCGATGCGGACGAGCAGGGTGCGGTTATCGACATCGTCGACAACGGCCCCGGTATTCCAGTCTCCGAGCGGGAGCGCGTTTTTACCCCCTTCCACCGCCTCCCGGAAACCGCTGGCGAAGGCAGCGGACTCGGGCTGGCCATCGCCAGAGAAGCCGCCGCGACTCAGGGCGGCAGCCTCGAGCTGCTCGATCGGCAACAGGGCACCGGGCTGGTGTTTCGCTACCGGCAAGGTCGCGTGTCTTAGCGACCTCGCCTCGATGCGAGCGGACGGGCTTGCCGCGCCGCGACCGGGTGGCCTAATCTCGTTGCTCGATGCCCGCGGCGCGATGCGCGGCGTCGAACGGTTCCGATCACCTCTCGAACAGCGGTCAACGAGGCGCCGAAAAGAAATCGTGAGCGACGGCATTCTGTTTATCGTCTCGGCGCCCTCTGGCGCCGGCAAGACCAGTCTCGTCAAGGCCCTGCTGGAGCGTGATCCCGCGCTTGGTCTGTCCGTGTCCTGCACCACGCGGCCCCCGCGCTCCGGTGAGCAGGACGGGGTGCACTATCACTTCCTGGATCAGGCGCGGTTCCGCGCGGCGATCGGCAACGGCGAGCTGCTGGAGCACGCCGAGGTCTTCGGCAACCTCTACGGGACGCGCGAGAGCGACGTTCGCGCGTTTCTGGCCCGCGGGCGCGACTTGATTCTGGAGATCGACTGGCAAGGCGCGAGGCAGGTCAGGGCGCGCTTTCCGTCCGCCGCGAGCATCTTCGTGCTGCCGCCCTCGATAGCGGAGCTCGAGCGCCGGCTGCGCGGGCGCGGCAGCGACGACGAGTCGGTGATTGCGCGGCGCATGAGCCAGGCGCGCGAGGACATGGAGCACGGCGCGGAGTATGACTATCTGGTAGTGAACGATTGCTTCGAGGACGCGCTCGACGGGCTGCTGGCGATTACCGTCGCGGAGCGCCTGCGTCTGACGCGACAACGGTCGCTGCTGCATCGAGTGCTGAGTCCCGCCGAGTAATCGCGCGCCGGGTACGGCCAAGTCGCCGAGGTATGTGCTAATCTCTAGTGTCGCACGTGCTTGCGTGCGCGCTCTGGGTCCCCACACTTTTAGGTCTGGGCACGCGGACAGATCCAATCCGACTGGCAGATCAAGGCCTCCGGCCGTCCCCGAGGAGCTATGGCTCTCGCGCCCGGCGCGTGGCAGTCAGCCGGAGCCGCAACCAATCGATTCACCTTGGAGAAGGCGTCATGGCCCGTATTACCGTAGAGGATTGCCTCGATCACGTCGACAATCGTTTCGATCTGGTGCTGCTCGCCACCAAGCGCGCGCGCCAACTGGCCAACGGCGTCGAGCCGCTGTTGCCGTGGCAGAACGACAAGCCCACCGTGATGGCGTTGCGCGAGATCGCCGCCGGCAACATCACCATGGAGACGGTTCAAGCGGCGCAGAAGGAGATCGACGAGACCGCGGCGGCCCTGGAGCAGGCGCTCGCCGAGGAGCTTGCCGCCGAGCTCTCGGATCCGGACTCGGACCGGACTTGACGCAGGTGTCGGACCGCCCGAGCGGAGCCGACTATGGGGCAGGCGCCGGAAACCCGGCCCCGTGCCCGCTGCCCGAGCGATGTCCCCGCCCAGTGGTCTAGCACACATGGAATCGGCCGCCGCCCCTGCCATCGCAACCGATCACGGCGAGGACATGGCCGCCCAACAGCGCTACTTGATTAGCGATCTTTGCCGCTATTTGGAGGGCTACCTGCCGCCCGAGCAGGTTAGCGAGGTCTATCGCGGCTACCTCTTCGGCGCGGAGGCGCACGAGGGCCAGAAGCGCAAGACCGGCGAGCCCTACATCTACCATCCGGTCGCGGTCGCGCGCATCCTGGCCGAGATGCGCATGGACCATAAGTGTCTGATTGCGGCGCTGTTGCACGACGTGATCGAGGACACCCCGGTCGCCAGGGAGCAGGTGGCCGCGGTCTTCGACGAGGAGATCGCCGCCCTGGTGGATGGCGTCAGCAAGCTGTCCCGGATCGACTTCGAATCCCGCGCCGAGGCACAGGCCGCGAGCCTGCAGAAGATGCTGCTGGCGATGACGCGGGACATCCGCGTGATCCTGATCAAGCTCGCGGACCGCCTGCACAACATGCGCACGCTCGGGGCCATGCGGCGGGAATCGTGCCGGCGAATCTCGCGCGAGACGTTGGAGATCTTCGCCCCGATCGCCAACCGGCTGGGCATCAACAGCGTGCGCACCGAGCTCGAGGAGCTGGGGTTCGAGCACTACTGGCCCTGGCGCTATCGGGTCTTGCGCGGCGCCGTTCAGCGTGCGAGCGGCGCGCGCACCGAGCTGGTCGGCGACGTCGAGACGGCGTTGAAGCGGCGAATGCAGCAGGAGGGCATCGAGGCGCAAGTGGTGGGCCGGCGCAAGCACCTCTACGGGATCTACCGCAAGATGCGCGACAAGAAGCGCGCATTCTCGGAGGTGGTGGACGTATTCGGTTTTCGCGTGACGGTGGACCGAGCGGATACCTGCTACCGGGTCTTGGGCCAGGTGCACAACCTCTACAAGCCGGTACCTGGACGCTTCAAGGACTACATCGCGATCCCCAAGGCCAACGGCTACCAGTCCCTGCACACGGTGCTGTTCGGACCCCAGGGGGTGCCGATCGAGATCCAAATCCGCACCGAGCACATGCAGCGCAACGCCGAATCCGGGATTGCCGCCCACTGGATGTACAAGACCGGTAGCCAGTCGATCGCCAATCCGCCGGCGCTTGCGACCGAGTGGCTCCAGAATCTGCTCGAGATGCAGCGCGGCGCGGGGGACTCGGTGGAGTTCCTCGAGCACGTCAAGGTCGACCTGTTTCCGGACGAGGTCTACGTCTTCACCCCCAAGGGGCGGATCCTCACCCTCAAACGCGGCGCCACGGTGGTCGATTTCGCCTATGCGATCCATTCCGACGTGGGCAACACCGGGGTAGCCGCGCGCATCGATCGCCGCCTCGCCTCGCTCAGCACCGTCCTGCGCAGCGGCCAGACGGTGGAGATCATCAATGCCCCCGGGGCCAAGCCCAATCCTGCCTGGCTGAGCTTCGTGGTAACGGGCAAGGCCCGCGCCAACATCCGGGGCTACCTCAAGAACCTTAAGCACCGCGAGGCGGAGGTGCTCGGCAAGCGACTGTTGAACGCCGAGCTTGCGGGCTTGGATACCGAGCTCGATCGGATCGATCCGGCGCGCATCCAGTCCTATTTGAAGGACGCAGGCATGGAGGACCTGGATGCATTGCTGGCGGACATCGGCCTCGGCAATCGTTTACCGGCGTTGGTCGCGCGGCGGATCGTCGAGATCGAGGGCGACGAGTCCCACCCGGAGGCGGCCCCCGGCGAGGATGTGCACCCGCATCGGCTCTCAATACGTGGCACCGAGGGCATGGTGGTGACCTTTGCGCGCTGCTGCCGGCCAATCCCCGGCGACGGAATCGGGGCGCTGTTCAGTCCCGGACGCGGGATCGTGGTCCACCGCAGCGAGTGCCACAACCTGGGTAGCCCCGGCACCAAGCGCGACCGGCGACTGGACGTCGAGTGGGCCGCCGAGCCGGACGGTGAGTTCTCGGTCGAGATCCGGGTCGAGATCGGCAACCGGCGCGGGGCGCTCGCCGTCGTTGCGGGCGCCATCGCGGAGCAGGGCTCGAATATCGAGAACGTCCACTCGCGCGAGAAGGACGGCCTCACCTCGGCCACCGAGTTTCTGGTGACGGTGCGCGATCGCAAACACCTCGCTCGGGTCATGCGGCGCTTGCGCCAAATCCCCTTGGTGATCCGCATTACCCGGGTCACTCGTTAAAGGAAACGCCGGTCACATGCCTTCCCGGCGTCGCATCAGCTTCATTTTCTTCTCGCTCAGAGCGCAAGAACATGCGGGGTCGTCGCTGGTCCGGACGCGAGATGATCGAAGCGGCACGGATCCCGCTAGGGCGCCGGCGGGTTGCATCGGTCGTCCGGCGCCGCCATCTCACTCCTTTTGACGCGTAAATGACGCGATCCACAGAGCAGTAGTTTAGCCATGACCGAAATGACCCCCGACGAACGACTGTCGCTTACGCGGCGCACCATGGATCTTCTCGAGGGGTGGGGCCTCGGGGCGCGCGACATCACGACCATCCTGCAGCTTCCCGACGACGTGAAGGTCCGCAATGTCGCCCGTTTCCGTGAGGAAACGCCGTTTCCCGAGGATCCGAACGTCGATCGGCGGGTGGCCTATTTGCTGCGAATCGAGGATGCACTGCACACCTACTTCCCGCGCAATCCGGAGATGCGCAATCTCTGGGTCAAGCGCGGCAATCGCCAGTTCGGCCGGCGTGCGCCGATTGCGGTCATGGTGGAGGACGGCGACAGCGGGATGATCATGGTGCTGTCGCATCTCGACTGCACCTTCGCCTGGGACCTAACGGGGTCCAAGACGGAGTACGAGACGCGCTAGTCGGGAGATCGCGGCGATGCGCCGAGTCCGAAATGGATTCGGTCGCGCCGGTGCGGGTTGCTGGCCGCCGATTTAGCCGGCCGCCACCGTCGGATTCAGTGCCGGCAGGTGCCCGCGCCGAATTCGGCCGCGTGCGCCGGACCACTTGCGCAATCCCGCGCCGCGACCCACTTGGCGCATGAAATCGCGCTTCCAGCGCGGGAAGTCGATGTCTTGGCGGCCGTATAGCGCCGCGTCCAACTGTTCCATTAGGCGCGTGAGCTTCGCGCGGTCGGCCGCCGGTCGCAGCGCCAGCACCTGCTCGGTGA